>JAFGSG010000015.1 GCA_016934735.1 Spirochaetota bacterium
ATTGTTTACTCAAATAAAAAACCTGATTTTTACCTTAATTAGTTCCCAATGGTTACATCAATATTTAATTATTAGAGGTAACCATAATTAATTACTGCATTATAAATCAGCTTGTATTCGGGGCTTTTGAAATTTTACATCAGCCGGATAAATTATTTTGAAATATAATTATCAATTTTTAAATTTATATCATAAGTATTAGTGCCCTTCAGCGCAGGGGTGATTTTTAGATAATTGACTTTTAATAAATTGTCAGAATTTTCAATTTCATAGAGGAATTTTAAAAAATTTTGAATTGCGACTCCTTCTATTCTAATATCTGTCGTTATCCGGGTATATTTATTCTGGATGCTGGATTGGCTTCCTCTTGTATAAGCAATATTTTTGGATATACCCGTACTGTTTGCCCATTGTTCTATCATTGATGTTGTATTTTCATTTTTTTTACTCAGCATAGAGCTGTATTTCTCATTTTTCTGCTGTATTTCTCTGTACTGTTTATAAATATTTTCAAGTTTATTTAAATCATCGATATTCTTTTCTACTCCATCTTCTGCGCTGCCTGAAAGCCCTATAATCGGCAGGGCAATAAGATAGTAGACTATAAGTCCTGCTAAACAGACCACAAGTATTTTTAGTAATAATTTTTCTCTTTGTGTTAATGTTATCATTTGCTTTTTTCTGCCGTCTTTCCTGTGGTTTTGAGCTTTATTGTCATGGCAAAAAGAACATCGTTTCCCTTCTTAAGATTGGTGTTCACGGCAACACTGTCGAATTTTTTTGATTCGGTTAGTTTGTTTTTAAACTCGTCAATTTTAATGCTCGATCCTATTTTTGCATCAAGTCTTAAAACACTTTCATTTATTACCAGATTTCTCAATTCAAATGAATCATCTTTCGGGAAAAAGGATAAAATGTCGTTTAAAACGTTCATAATATTTTCATCATAGTGTACCAGCGAATCAATAGTCTCGAATTCTTTTTTTTCGTCTTTTAACAGCTTCATTGCGTCGGAAACCGGATCATTGCTTTCTTTTCTGGCGTGAAAATATTTTTTATACCGTTCATTTAAAATTTCGATATATTGTCTATTGGTTTCGGATTTCATGTAAGATGTGACAATTAAATTAATTAAAAGAACAATCAGGGCCAGAAAAATAAAAGCGCCTGCCAGGTAGTATTGTTTTATCGATGAACCTGATGATGCCGGGAGAAAATCGCCCTTTAAAAAAGAAATCGCTTCGGATTTTTTATTAAGATATGAGAGAATTATACCAAAAGCTATTTGGAACTGGCTTTTAATTTTTGATTCGGTATATTCTTCAAAAAACGGCAAAGAGATTACCGGCAGTTCGAGTTCACTGGAAATTATTGATCCTATTCCTGTAATATCTGATCCGCCTCCGGAAATTAAAATCCTGTTAAATGAAATATCCGTGTATTCGTTTAAAAAAGCTTTTTTACTAAGAATAATTTCTTCCAGCAGGGAAAAAATAATTTCCAGCGAATTATTGTAAATTCCATTTAATGTATTCTTTTTAATATTAAGTAGGCCTTGAAAATTTTTTTGCAGATTATTTTCAAAAGAAGTTAAATCAATTTTAAATTCCTCGAATATTTTTACTGCCTGCACTCGGGATAGTCTGTATGTTGTGCATATTTTATTGTAGATTGAATTTATGCCTATGGCAATAGACCGTGTAAAAAGAAGATTTCCGTTATGAATAAAGTTTAAAATAGTTTTTTCATTTCCGATATCAAGCTGTATTACAGCTTCATCATTGATTTTGTTAAAGTATCTGTAACATTCGTAAACTGCCTGGGATTCAAGGCCCATGCTGACCGGGCTTATGCCGGAATTTTTTAAATAAGAAATCTGCTTTTCAACAGTTTCCTTCTTGGCTGCTGCTAAAAGAACCTCTCCTGAGTCTGGTTCCCGGCTTTTCAGCATTTGAAAGTCCATGACTGTTTCTTCAAGTTTGAACGGGATGGCATCCTCTGCTTCAAAAGCTATTACTTCAGATATTTTATCCCTATCATTAAAAGGGAATGTCATGTTCCTGATAACGGCATTTTGCATGGGCAGATTTGTCACTATTGTATAATTTTTCAGATTGTTTTCCTCTGTTATTCTGCCTAATGCCGCGAGTAAAGCTTCTTCTCGGCTTTCATTTTCCGGATCAATGTCTTCATAAATAAAGTTTTTAACCTTGAAATCCTGAAACCCGGTTTTCACTGTAATTACTTTTATGGATGATGATCCTATATCTATAGATGCAATATTTTCAAACACCTTTTTGTATCTCCTGTTATTAGGTGACGCTTAAACAAGCTTGTAATGTTTTTCGGGACAACCTTATGACATCTGTTGGTTACTGTTCGCTCCAGTATAAAAATTTATTTCCATCCCTGTAATAAATGCCTGTTATCTTTACGCTTGTTTTATTAAATTTTCCAATAGCTGTAATTTTAAATATATAAGATTTAACCGAAAGTATATTTTTTTTCACAGTTTCATCATCTATCAAGTCTTTTATTTCATCAACATTTTTATATGGTGCTGTGTGCCTTCTGCTGATTAATTCGCGCACTGTATCATCGGTCATTTTATCTGTCAACGAAGATAAAATCCTGAAAGACGCGGTATTGATGTTTATTTTATTAAGATCGCTCGTAAAGTCTTTTCTTTCTCCGTTTACTCTGAAATAATCCGATAATCTTTTGCTTTTTTCCCTGGCGATATTGAATTTTTCCGGCTGCTCCTGGTTCTTTAATTTTTCTATAGCGCTCTCGGATGTAATATCCTTGAGAAAACCAAGATCAATATTTATGTTTCCTTTATTATTATCAACAAGATCGGATTCCATTTCATAAGTCCTGTCCCCCATTCCGTAAAATATTTCGGGAGTAATGTCCTTTATCATTAAAAGTTCGTCAATGCTGTCCAATGCCGCATTTTTCGCTCTATAAGGAGATTTAAGGTTAAGATAATAATCTGATGACTCCGCTCCATATGGAGAACGTGAATCATCAATATCAACCCAGTCTAAAATTGCATCTGCGTGATCCATTGACAGGCCCATATTGATGAAAAAGCGTTGTGTCATTCCATAATATGGAGTTGAATCAACTATTTCATTTGCAAGCACGCTTAAGTTAATTTTAGAGTTTTCATCATCAATGGAAATTTTCAGCGAACCGTCTTCTAAAGGTAGTTCCGGAAAATTAAGTGCCCAGATATCTTTGTAGCAGTCTATATCTTTACTTACAGCTTGTTTGCCGAGGAATGAAGCGCTGAGACCTAATTTATCAGCCTTGAGTATAACGGTTGACAGATTCATTCCGGCTTTCGCGATCATGGTTGCCTTTAATCTCTCATTGAATTTTCTTATGTAATTGATATTGGTCTGCGCTGTTGTTAGAAATTCAGTGGACATTGTAACGAGCAGCGATATTACCAGAAGCACAACAATCAAAACATAACCTGAAGAATTTGTCAGGTATTTCAACAGACCGTTTTTGTAAAGGAATTGCTGCCTGTTTTTATAATTTCTTTTAATTTTGTTTGTAAAATTTCTCATATTATTGATGTATGTTTATTCGCCAAACCGGATCAAATGGATAATCCCATAGCGGCTGAAAATTTACTTTTACAATTTTATTCAAAATGGCTGCTCTGCGCAATGTCAATTATCTATCCATATTTATTTTAGAGATTACAACAAACTCTTCTTCCTGAGAGTTGTAGTTCCTGATCTTTAAAGTAGTTTTAATAATTTTTGGAAAAGTGTTATTTTCTTTTGAGTCCCAGATGTTAGTCCAGTCGTTGCCTTTTCTGAATTCAAATCTTAGATCAACAACGTTTTCCAGCAGTACATCGTATTCACCGCCGGAGTCCGGTTCACTGTCGAAATGGCGCTCTTCCCTCCTTATAAGAAAATAAAGGTCGTGTATTTTGTCGTCTGGCTTTAACGAGTATCCGATTTCCTTAATGTCGCTTTTTGGATAAGGTCTTCCGGGATCGCTAAGAATAGAAAATTCTTTGTGGTCAACTGTTACAAAATCCAGCTTTCCTTTATAAGGAAATTCATAGTTGCTGTTCCCTGCTAAAGTTATATTTTTATTTTCCCTGTTGAAATATGCACATGATATATCTTTATCTATTCTCCCCAGGGTGAGATTAACGTTTTCATAAAAATCTGCTATACCGGTCACTTGGTGAACTGATTTTGTAAGCGAGCTGTGTGAGGTATACACCATCATGAGGATCAGTGATGAGACGGCAATGCCCACCAGTACCTCGAAAAGAGTGAAACCCGATGAATTGTGAAATATCGCGGTCTTTAATAATTTTATTTTTTTTATGAAATTATTAATTCTCATTTTACAAACCGGTTATTATAACTATATTTATTTTGAAGGATAAATATAGGATATTGAGTAAAACTTATCTCTTGCTTTTTCCTGCCATTTTACCGATATTTCGACTCTTTTAGCATCCAAAGGGCCGAACAATTCATGCTCGAAACGTTTCACCGTTCTGCTATAGGCAAATCCCGGATAGTCTTTAACCGGTTCATCTTTAATATCAGGGCCTCTCATGTTATGCATTTCAAATTCATTTAATTGATTTTTCACTATTATCATTGCTCTTGTAAGGTTTTTATTTTCGGAAATAGCGATTATTCCGCTGGATACTGATGATATGATGCCTATCAGCGAAATTGAAAGTATTGTGATCGCGATAAGTATTTCTATCAGCGCGAATCCGCGTGAGGGCCTTTGAATCAAATTGTATTGGTGTTTATAAGGTTTATAATTTTTTTCTGTTAACATAGCTGTTGAAACTCAGTCATAAACAATAGTAACCAGCCGGATGTTCCGGAATGAATAATGTCTTGTAAAAAAATTATTGCAAAGCAGTTATAGAAAATGCTAGATTTCATTTTCCTGTTCTGAAAAATCAATATATCCGGGAAATATTTCCGGTTCCTTTCTCATTTTGTAGATTCTGAGAGACCAGTTTTCTTCGTTATTGACTGATATATGCAGAATTACATTATCCGACTGACCCGCGGGGTAGAAGGGAATTAATACATTACCCATTGTTATTTTTTCACCGGTTGAAAGCAGTATTGCTTCTATTTTAAAAGAATCCGAGAATTGTTTATATTGCAGAAGTTTGTTTTTATTATCTTCGTAATTGCCGTTTTCATTCCGCACCACTACAGAGACCCCGTTTTGTCTGGAAAAAATTTTTTCTTCAGTTTTATTAAAATCCATCGGCTCAAACAGATGCAGTAAAACAAAATTTAACCTGTCATTCACGAAAGAATCGTCAAATGTTTTGGCTATTATAGATGTAAGGATCAGAAAATTGCTTCTCTTGCTGTCGAAAATATTTGACATACGGGGCGCGACAATCAGCGACATAATAGATAGAATGGATATCACTATCAATAATTCTATTAATGTGAATCCATTGTTTGAAGAGAAAAATTTTTTATAATAACGGATCATAGTTATGCCTATGAATCAACTGTTAAGCAGATAAAAACAACAGCTTTATTCCCAGCTTTTAATATCCGCGTTTTTACCTTCGCCGCCTTCCTGACCGTCGGCTCCGTAGCTCATTATTTCATAGTCATTTCCGTGTTCTCCGGGAGAAACGTAAACATAAGGTCTTCCCCAGGGATCCATCGGCATTTTCTGCATATATCCCCGTTCATTGTAATTGTTCGGGACCGGTTCAGTATCAGGTTTTTTTACAAGCGCATCAAGACCCTGTTCGCTTGAAGGGAATGTTCCATTATCCCCTTCGTATTGAGCAAGGGCAAGGTCAAATAAATGAATTTGCTGTTTTGCAGCCTGTATCCTGGCTTTTTGCGGGATTTCCATCAGCCGCGGTATGGCAACAATTCCGAGAATCGCGATTATAGTAATTGCAATAATCATTTCAATAAGCGTTACTCCGGCTTCCGATTTCATTTCCGTGAATAATGCTTTTATTTTATTACAGATAATGTTGATCATGGTTTTCATAATTCAGCTCCTTTTTTAAAAATTATTGTCTCCGAACAAGCAGGTTTTTAAATAATAATTATTTCCGGGACGGGTTTGCAATATATAAATATAATAAAAAGCACAGCCAATGACTATAATGAAAAACAGTTAAGTGCTCAGACCATCAGATTCATTTCGAATATAGGCAGCAGCACTGAAACAATTATTAATGCCATAACAACGCCCAGAAAAAGAATAATGACAGGTTCAATTAAACTTGTAAGTCCTGAGAGTGTCATGTCCATTTCCGTTTCGTATACATTGCCGATTTTAATCAGCATAGCGTCCAACTGGTCACTTGATTCTCCGGCATTGATCATGCCTAATACTAATTTAGGAAGAAATTCCGATTTTGATAACGCGTTGGAAACCGATGACCCCTCCTTGACTTTTTTTGCGACTTCTTCGATTTGCTTTTCGATAATAATATTTCTTACTATTTTTTTTACTATTTCAAAAGATTTTAAAATATCAACTCTATTATTTAAAAGAATTCCCATGTTTTGAGTAAAGTTGAGTATTATAATCTTTTTATAAAAAGTCCGTATTACCGGTAATTTGAGTTTTAATTCGTCCGCTTTTTTCTTTCCCTCAGGAGTTTTGATATACCGGTTTAACATGTATATTATAACTATAATTGCAGTTATAAATGGCACAGTAAAGTATAAGTTTGTAAGCAGGCCGCTTACCCACAATACAATTTTTGTAGGCAGCGGAAGTTCCCTGCCCATATCTGCAAAAATCCTTGCTAATGCAGGAACAGCGCTTACCATTAGAAAAATAATGACAGCAAAAGCGAATAAACTCAGGAAGGCCGGGTAATACAAAGCGGACTGAACTTTACTTTTAAGTACATTTTTTTTTTCCTGTAATTCCGCGAGACGTTCAATAACCTGATCAAGTGATCCCATATTCTCGCCAACTCTGACCATATTTATATACATATCGGAGAACACATTGCTGTGTCTTGCCAGGCAATTGGAAAGGGACGATCCTTCTTCAAGCTTTTCTTTTATATCAACAATAATGCGTTTAAAATGTTTATTTTCAATCTGATCTATAATGTCCGTCATTGCAACCAGGAGCGGCATGCCGGCATTAAGAAGCGTTGATAGCTGGCGGGAAAAAATGCCGATTTGTTTGGAGCTTAACTTTAAGCTGAAATATTCCTGGGCTTTTGTGAATAGTCTATTTATTGAGCCGTTTTTCGATGTTTCCTTATCTTTTGAGATCCCTTCATGTCTGGCAATACGGACAACGTAAAGTCCCTTGCTTTTCAGTTTTTGTTTTGCGGATAATTCCGAAGGAGCATCAATCAGATCAGATACCTTGCTTCCTTTCCTGGTTAATGCCTGATATTCGTATACCATATTAACTTACTCTTAAAACTTCTTCCAGTGTAGTTATACCGGCGATTGCTTTTTGTATGCCGTCTTTCAGAAGGGTGATCATTCCATTTCTTATCGCTATTTCCTTTATTGTAGACGCGTCTGAATGCGTCATCACAAGTTTTTTAATCTCATTATCAATGGGCAGAAGTTCGTAAATACCTGTCCTTCCCAAATACCCAGTATTGAGGCATTTGTCGCAGCCTTTTCCCTGCGCCAGTTTACCTCCTTTAAGATCAGCTTCTTTAAGCCCAAGGTCTTTAATCAGTTTCGGCGACGGTTTGTAAGATGTTTTACAATGCGGACAAATTGTCCTGACAAGCCGCTGGGCAAGGAAAGCGTTGAATGCCGACGCGATCAGGAACGGCTCTATGCCCATATCGATAAGCCTGGTGATCGAGCTTGCAGCGTCGTTCGTGTGTATTGTTGAGAACACCCTATGCCCTGTCAGTGCGGCCTGGACGGCAATGTCCGCTGTTTCAAAATCACGGATTTCCCCGATCATTACAATATCCGGGTCCTGGCGAAGGATCGCCCTTAACCCGTTTGCAAATGTCAGGTCGATTTTCGGCTTAACCTGCATCTGCCCGACTCCCGGGAGCTGATATTCAATAGGGTCCTCAACAGTTAATGTATTAACGTCTTTAGTGTTCAACTTTGAAAGCACGCTGTACAGAGTCGTGGTTTTACCGCTTCCGGTCGGGCCTGTAACCAGGATAATTCCATGCGTTTTTTTTATTAATGTTTCAAATAAATCTAAAGTAGCTTTCGAAAATCCAATGCCTTCAAGATCGAATCTCATGTCTGTTTTGTTTAGCAGACGGAGTACAACCCGCTCTCCAAAATATGTGGGGAACACAGAGACCCTTATATCAATATCCTTGCCCCCTATCTTGAGCTGAATCCTTCCGTCCTGGGGCAGCCTGTTTTCCGCAATATTCAGGTTCGCCATTATTTTTACCCGGGAGATAATGGCGTTCTGAAATCTTTTCGGAGGGGTCAGCACCTGGTAAAGGATGCCGTCTACCCTGTATCTTACTATCAGGTCTTTTTCGTACGGTTCAATGTGAATATCGCTTGCCCTGTCATTTACAGCTTCAGTCAAAACCGTATTTACAAGCCTTATGATCGGGGCCTCGTTGGCCATGTCCAGTATGTCTTCTGTTTCGGTGAATGTTGAGGACAGTATTTCGATGTCCTCGTATTCGAGATCTTCCATTGCTTCTTCGGTTGTATCGGCATTTAATATATCATAGTGATTTCTAATGATCCTGGATATCTCATCCTCTCTGGTTAACACAGTCTTAAAGGAGTGATCCGGAAATAACATTTTAAGATCATCGAAGGGACGAATGTTCAGAGCGTCGGCGACAGCAATGTGAATGGTGTTTTTTGCGGATTTGAACGGAGCGATTTTATTTTTTTTTAAAAAATGCGCCGGCACTTTGGAGAATATATTTTCTGCGTCATCGAATTCGATTTTTTTTTGATAAGTAATACCGTGATGTTCAGCTAAACCTGACAGGATATCCTCTTCCGTGGCCAGGCCTTTTTTAATGAGAAGCTGTCCAAGGCGTGATGACGTTCCCTGCTGGGCAAGAAGGGCTTCCTGCAGCTCTTCGGGTTTTATCACTTTTTTTTCTATTAGGATTTTGCCTATCGGCTTTTGAATTTTTCTCTGGGTCATAATAAATATTTTACTTTATTTTACTTCTTTTCATTTCTTCCTGCTTTTGCTCTGTTATGGCATTAATGCGCTCTTCTTTGGTGACTATGTGCGGAGTGATGAATACAAGAAGATTTGTTTTTGAGTAAGACACGCTTTGCCTCTTAAAAAGCCAGCCCAGAATCGGTATGTCTCCAAGAAGCGGGATCTTTGTTTCTTCCACGCTTTTATTGTTTTTAATCAGTCCTCCGATTACAACGGTTTTACCGTCATGGACAGTGACTTTTGTCTGAATGTCGCGTTTTGTCAGAGTGGGGAGCGTGGCAGAGGTCGTTGCGCCGAGTACATCATTGGCTTCCTGGTAAAGATCAAGAGTTATAGCTGACGATTTTGTAATGTGCGGCGTTATTTTTAATTTTAAGCCTACTGATTTGTATTCATAGGACTCATATTGAGTTCCGGCATCAGAGATTCTTGTATTAGCGGTAACCGGGATCTCAGACCCGATGTTTAATTCAGCTTCGTGATTATCTACTGTAAGCAGCTGAGGTGTCGACAGAACATTAAAGTTTTTATCAGTCTCAGAAAGGCTTAATAGAGCGAATCCAAGGGCTTCTTTCCCGCTTAAGAATCCGAGTTGGAAGCCGGTTGTCAGCGGCAAAGCAGAAGTTTTGCCTGAGGGTAAATAATCTTTATTTGCGGAAAAATTCGGTACTGACCCCATTATTGATGAGCCGCCGAAAGAATTTCCTCCGGAGGTGCCGCCTATCATCCAGTCGATGCCTAATGTCCAGGATTTATCAGCGGATATCTCTACGATCAGCGCTTCTATTAAAACCTGTTCTCTTACTATGTCGAGTTCTTTAATTATGCGGTAAATTTCTTTAAACTCATCCGGAGTTGCATATATGATTATAGAATTGGTTTCTTTATTCGCAATAATGGACAGTTTCGTTGTCGGTTGTGCTGCTGTCCTCAGGGTTTGAGTTGCCCGCTGTGTCCTTGTAGAAGGCCTTACGGCTGGCGCTGCCGGCGTCGGCGCAGCTGTAGGCTGCGAGATTTTAGCATTTTCGGAAAACGGGATTCTGGAAAGTACTGCCGCAAGCTGTTCCGCATCCGCGTTTTCAAGGTGTACTACATGAATATTCCCGCTTGAAATTTTCTCATCCTGTTTTTTTTCTTCTAATTCTTTATCAAGTTCCTGAGCAATTTTAATAAGACCGTCTGTTTCGGAAGATATTCCGCTCAGAATTATTGTGTTCAATGCTGCATACACGACAATGTCAACATCCTTTGATTTCAGCGCCCGAAGCGCATTCGCTATCTCGTTCGCTTCCGCAAATTTTATTGTGAGAAGATGCGTTACTGTTCTTTCTTCTGCTGTTTTTATTTCATGTCTTTTGCCGTCTATAATAATTTCCGTGTTCTTTTTAATGGCATCCTTAACCGGGACTATCTTAATCAGGGAAGGGGTTTCAATAGCCGCAAGGCCCTTGACTTCAAGTATGGACATAAGTATCTGATACGCGTGGGATACAGGGAATTTTTTAACGGAACTTATGGTTATTTTCCCCCGTACCTTGTCGTCGAGCATAATATTTTTTCCAATGAGCTGGCCCATCATATTAATAAATTCGGTAATATCCGCGTCTTTGAAATTTAATGTAAAATATTTCGTCCGGGGAGTGTTTTCCGCGGCAAATGATTTCGAAGTGAAGATAGTATTTAAAAATTCAATAGTATTGTCTTGTATAATTTGAAAATTGAAAAATGAAATAGTCAGCAATAAAACAATAGTTATAAAAATTTTTGCTCTTTTAATGGTTTTCATTGAGTATTTCCTGTTAATCGGTTACATTGAATTCAAAGGTCTGAAGTTTTCCGCCTCTTTCAATATCCACGGTGATTTTTGAGTCGCCCTGGATAGACTGCCACAAACCAAGTAATTTCTCTGTGCTGTCAATAGGATGTCCGTTAATTCTTTTTGCAATATCCCCGCTTCTTGCGCCTAATCTATAAAGTATGTTGTTAGGGCTCACCCTGAATAGTTTATATCCATCGATATTGCCGTTAACCCTGTTGGGACCGGCGCGCAATCCCATAAGTGCGGTATCTATATTATTAAGCACTTTCTGCTGGATCTCAGAACGGCTTATTGACTGAGTATTTTTTGAATTATTCTGCACGGCTCCAGGATAGGACGCGGTTTGCTGGCTTTTTTTTTCTTTCGGATACATGTTAAGCGTCTCTACTGTTTTATCTTTTTTAAGATATATTTTAGCATTGTCAATTCTTACTAATTTATATCCATAAACATTTTCCCAGAGTTTAAATATTTGCGCGTCTTTTTCACGCCTGTTTTTAATAAGTATTCTTGCAATACTTGCAGGGCCGGAAATTGTTCCAAGGAGCTGTAGTTCGGCTAAATCACTTGAAACTGACACAACTGTATCGCCGGATTCCTTTGCAGTCCCTGAATCACTTGCAATTTTAAAAAAATTTGAATCCAGGATTGCCTTATATTCATCAAAACTCCTCTTAACAATCAGCGGAGCAGTATATCTATCTTTGTCTGCAGAAATTGAATAGTTAGGGCTAATGCTAAGCCTGATAAATTGATTGATTGTCATGGCGGTAATGAATGAAAATAATATCACTGCGCCAGTGTTTATTATATGATATCTCGTATTTTGCATTATTTAATTATTCTTAAAACTAATCAATAATCCTTTGTGATGTAATATTTTGATAGCATTACAATTAGCAACTCTTTTAAGCAAAAAATTGTAAATAGTCAACCTATTTTATTGATTTTTTTATTGTCAATGAGATTTTAACGGGAAAACATACGGGTAAATATCATTTAATTTTTTCCGGAAGATAATGTATTGTTAATGTGTTTTCCGGCTCGAAGGGAGAAATTTTGTGATAAAGAAAACCGTTTTTGTAAGAAAATTATATAAAAGCATTAGTATATCATAATTAGGACAAATCATAAAAAATTCATAATGCATTTCATTTTATCGGGGAAAATATATTTTTAGGATAATTTTATAAATGCAATCGTCAGCGGCGGTTCTCTTAATAAGCTCCTGCTGCCTGTATTTCTCGATTAATTATCTTTTTTACTTCTTCTGATCCCCAGAAATCCCAGTCATGAGATTTGCCTTTGCCGATGGCCTCTATAAATTCAAGATTTTTCATTTTTAGAACGCGGTTTGCCTCAGCTGCCTGTGACCGGTAAATAGATTTTTCTTCCGATAGCATAATAACCCTGCATCTAAGCACGGGAAATATCCTTAATGGCTGTTCATATTCCCATTCGGCCGCAGAGCCATATTCCTTCAGGTGTATTTTGTACTCGTTTGATTTCGGCATAAGTGAGTCGAAGTTGTATGTGCCCGAAATGCAGATAAGCGATTTGAGTTTGCTTACAAAAGGCGCGAATTTAACCGCGCCCTCTGCGCCGGATGAGACTCCGGCAACTATTGCTGGCAGAGTGCCGTACTGTTTCGCGAGCCTGTCGTATATTGTGCAGTACAATTGAAGCTCGGGAATACCGCTGTCCGGGTTGTACCAGTAAAGGCTTGTGCCGGAATCTACAATAACAATAAGGGCATTATGCCACGATGATAATTCTTTTAAGCCCATATTTTTAATAAAAATCTCAGGGGATTGTTTATGCGGATCGCCCTCGGGTTTGTAGCCGTGGAAAAACCATAACAACATTTCGGGATTGTCCGGAATTATCATATACAGGTCTCTTGCTGTCTGTGACTTTCCCTTCCTGGCTGCGGCACTGTATTTATCGCCAGCGGATTTGTTTATTGTAATAGTATCAATTTTTTCCCAGCTTTTTTTTAGTGCATTAAAGTCGGGAACACTTTTCGCGAATGCCGGTACTGCTATTAAAATAAAAATGAAAATAACTCTTAACATCATTTCACTCTCCGCGCTTTTAGTGCAAATCCAAACCTATCCGATATTTTTTTAATAAACAAATCCGAGTATCCCCAGGCCGATGATATTCAGGATAATAGCTATACCGTAGATAGTGGAAATAAAGATTAACTTGTTTTTAACGGTTTTCAGATTTAGCATAAAGAGAATGGCTGCATAGAAAATAAAATATCCGATAAAGAATATGAGCCATATCCCGGCAAAGGAACGGTACCACCATGGATATTCCCACACAAGATGTCCACCGATATTCAGGATAACCTCAACAAAGACACAGAAAGCGGTAAAGCCTACGGCGATCAGCCATCGGTTCGGTATGCCTAGAATTCTGGTATTTTTATCAGGAAGAAGTGTATGATAAAAAATAATCCCGGCCAGTGTGAACATGAACATGATCTCGATGTTCCAGCCTACCATTGTTCTCAGGGCAGTGTCTCCGGGGGTTGTCCAGAATGCAGAATGCTGAGTGCAATGGAACACCCATCCGTTCCATGTCTCGTTGATAAAATCCATGCCGAAGAGAGTAAGCCCGGCGAACACGGCATCCCAACTGCCGGATTCCCGCGCTTTTTTAATCTCGATCGTGTAGATGTAAAGCACGATCGCCAGCAGCGGTATTACATACCACTTGAGCGTCGACAGTTCTCTCAATCCCTGTAATGCCTGCAATGATGCTTCTGTCATAGCGTAAACCTCCATAAATTATTTTTTTATGCAGATCTCAACCTGAATACAGATAACAATTTAAATTTCAGGACGATGATTTTTATTAAAGCATTTCGAAATTTCAATGTCAATTATTATTGCAAAGGTATTTTTTCTATGCTTTACTCTCTCTTGCTTTTTCCCCGATTTAGCAATTTATATATACTGCCTGGAAAACGGCGGCTTCTATCGAATTTAACTTTCTGCTTCATGCGTGTCTGCAGAGCGTACATCTGATCTACCAAATGAAGTATAATCGGTATGGATTCATCATTTACTCCGAAATCGCGCTTCAGGTCTCTTATCAGCATAAGCCGTGCAACATCTTCTTCATCAAGAAGATTTTTTTCACAATCACAGGGGATAATCCATTTACTCCGTATGCATTCAATTATAAACGTTTCACTAAGTTCATAACTCCGGATAATTTCTTTTATTTCTAACATCGATTTTTTTCCCATTATCATGCTCCGTGAATTAATTAGTTTGATCTCGGATTGTAAGGATGATCCTTGCTCCAGTTTTTAATAAAATCCCTGAACTGACTATCGGTAGTTTCCGGCAACACAACCCTAAGGGTTACTATCTGGTCTCCTCTGTCCGTACCGCCGCGTCCGGGCATTCCTTTTCCCTTTATCCTGAGCTTTGTGCCTGTATTAACTCCTGCCGGTACCGTGAGCAGGACAGTGCCGTCAACGGTCTGAACATTTATTTTTGAACCGTTCACCGCCTCATCAAGTGTAATGGAAACATCCGTCTCAATATCTTTCCCGGCGACTTTAAAGATATCCGAGGGCTTTACGGATATTATAACGTAAGCATCGCCTGCTTTTCCTTTTCCGCGTCCGGCTCCTCCCTGTCCTTTGAATCTGAGTCTTGAACCTTCTTCTATTCCGGGCGGTATTTTAACCTTCAGCCGTTTCCCGTCAGGCATCAGAATTTCGCGTTCAGCTCCATGAATTATATCTTTAATGTCCACCTCCATTTTATAGACATGATCTTGGCCGTGGATGCTGAAGTCTCCGCCGCCTCCTGTGCCGAATTTTTCAAAAATGGAGCCTAATACGTCATCAGCATCACCCTCGTAATAATAAGTATACCTGCCTCCGCCGTCCTGAAAATCACGATAAAACGGCCCGGATCTTGACCCAGCGGCATCTTTATAATAATCTTCACTAACTGTTTCACCCCTGTCAAATTTTTCACGCGCCTCTTTTGTGCCTATCATGTTATACGCTTCGTTTATCTCTTTGAATTTTTGCTCCGAAGCCTTATTTCCGGGATTCAAATCCGGATGATATTTTTTTGCAAGGCTGCGGAATGCCTTTTTGATATCATCTTCAGAAGCAGTTTTCGGGAGTCCGAGTATTGCATATGGATCTATCATAAACCTTCTCCAGAGGATATTTTGTACGCTTGCCTTTAAGTACGGCTGCACAATGCAGTTATCTTATCCATTCATAATTCCGGTTATTATTATATATATACCTTAAATTTTCAATCATTCTTTTCACCCGGCTGGTAGTAAGTTATTTCGTTATATAGAGTCGGCCGGCATTAAATAGTTTTCATTTTTAATGGGTTATACCTTTTTTTGGATATTTTAAAAGTCTGGAGCATACACACGCGTCATTACCGGATAAAAAAAGTACTAAATATTTGTCATAACGCAATTATTTTAATATATTCAAATGGTGTTTAAATATTCAATTTAATAATTCTAATTTTTATATTAACGTTGCGGCAGCAAGAATGAATGTATTAGATTTGTTGCGAAAATTAGATTTTTTTTAGAATAATCCGCTGTTGCATGAAGTTGAGTTATGCAACAACTCTATTATAATTCGGATTAATAATAATTAGATTATGTTATTATAACTGCCGGATAAATTCCATAAATAAAAAAATAGAGAAAGAGCCATATGCATATAACAGATGAGAATCATACAGATCAATATAAAACTTATATTAAAGCCAACTTTCTTGTAATTATCGGGTATTTTATTGTAACTATTGGAACGATAATTGCGGGCACTATCGGCCTTACGGATATTCCCTGGATTAATTCAGTTATTCTTGCGTCCATTGTAATTTCCGGTTCAGTTATTTTTATTTTACTTTTGATATATAAAAAGTCTGTTAATCCTGCTTTCCTGCATATAATGTTTGTCTATCATTATTTAATGTATTTTTCTTTATTTAGTATATGGATTTATTTTTTAAATGATTTTCGTATATATGCGCTTTTTTGCTCAATTCTCGCAATATCTATTGTCCTGACCTATACTAATATCATCCAGTCTCTTATTCTCTCGATCGGCACTATTATTGTTTATATTTTAACTTCGTATTACTCGATTTCAGTTATTGGGCAGAATGGAAAAGTAGTAAAGGAGTTCTTTTTAGCTTTGTTTTTTATACCGCCGGGTATTTTTTTCTCGATCATTGCAAATCAGGTGAAGAAAAAAAATGATGAACTTAAGAAGAATAAAAAACATCTTGAAGATGTAAACGATAAACTTGTGATCCTAAACAGTGAGCTCAGACGTTCTCATGAATCTGCAAAGATTGAGATGGAACTAGCTCATGGAATACAGAAATCACTTTTAACGGAACCTCCAAGAACAGTGAAGGGATGGGATATTGACTTTTACTTTAAACCAAGATTCGGGCTCTCCGGCGATTTTTATGATTTTTATTATGACAGCGGAACTCTCACCGGTTTGTCTCTTTCCGATGTATCCGGACACGGAGTTGCATCAGCTTTGATCACGATCCTGGCGAAGCCGGTTTTTTATCGTTTTTTTAATTTGTTTAAAAACGAACAGCTTGGAAGAGTTATCGAAGTTTCGAACAATTTGCTCTGGCATGATCTCAATGAAATTAATATGTTTATTACCGGAATTTTTCTTCGTTTCAATGATAATTCCGTTGAATATGTAAACGCCGGACACCCTGATATGCTCATTAAAAACGGAAAATCCGGGAAAGTGAGTATTGTATCTGATGATTTGCAGAATTATAAAGCCGGCCCTATTGGTCTTATGAATTCAATTTCGTCTTGCATTTCTTTAAAGCTTTCCATTGAGCCGGGAGACATCTTGCTTCTGTATACTGACTGCATTACCGATGGAATGAACTCCGAACGAAGCCGTTACGGCCATGGGCGCTTGATGAAATCGCTTGAAGAGGCGCCCGATGGCACAGCTCATGAAATATTGGATTTTTTAGTAAACCATTTCCAAACTTTTATCAATAAAATTGATATGGATGATGATTTTTCCGCTATTCTGTTAAAGAAGGTCGAAGATTAAATAATAGATTTACGCCATCCGCACACCATAACAATTACGCTGCCCATGCGGCCTTGAATTTTTGTATTTTTTTGCATGCCTGTTGGAAATTTTTATTTTTTTTAAAAAAAATAAAAAAAATCCTTAAAAACAATACATTTTTTAATGTTTTATCTGGATAGGCGGAATCAATTCTTGACATATTTTCATCACATTTTCAAATTGGACGATAGTATATTTTTATGGAGAATAAGATGTTTATCAGAAAGGTCAAAATAGCCAGCATCATTAAAAAAGAACGCGGCAAGGAGCGGATGCTGTGCAAGAAAGAAAATGACAGAAATATTAAGCAGGTCAGGAACGAAATGAATGACATTTATAAACAGGCTATCAGGGAAATGAAAGAAGAACATAAAAAGATCATTGAAGAAAGAAACGCTGAGATCAGATACCTGAAAAACGAGATTGAGAAAAATTATAATGTATACACAAGTATCAGGTTGAGAGAAAAGAACCTTTATGATCTTTATATGGAAGTTGAGTCAGAACTGGCTAGAATGATGACAAAGGTGCATGAATCGATGCAGCCTTTTTACAGGACAATGTCCAAGATTGAACTGACCAAAAAGAAATCCGATAAAAAACATAATAAATACGACAGGGTTTTAAGCGTAGCGAAATAAAATATCCTGTATTTTTTTAAATGTTCTGTTAAGGATTTCTGTCACCAGTATGGAATATTAACTGTTGTGAGATTATGTCCGGATATTTTTATCATTCAGCTTGTAATATTTTTCCAGACGTTTTTTAATCTGTATATACCTGAATATTCCGATTAAAACAGATATAATACTTAAACCTATCGCGAGATAGCCGATCCACCTCATTTGAATGAAATCCTGCAACTGCAGAAAAGCTATTCCTCCAAGAAGCATATAAAGAGATGTTCTTAAATATGCCAGCAAAGTCCGTTCATTTGCCAGCCTGGTGCGCTCCAGGGCAAGATAATCCCTGAGGATCAGCTGCTCATTGCTGTAGAAAATATCTTTAAAGAGTTTCAGTCTTTTGAACATATAATTGAGTTACGGAATTATTAAGGATTCAACAATTTTAAAATACATGTCCTGCTAAGCTTTAAGAAACAGATTATTCCGGGCTAATTTCAATTATTATTTCCATATTTTACAGTAATTTGTCAAGTCAAACAACAATAATATTCTTTTAAGAAGGTTGATCTTTAAATATTATTTTATTGCCATTAAAGTTTCTCCCGTAGAGCTTGCCCGCCTGCGGCGGGCTGGGTGACTTCTGAGAAAATAAATCTTATTATAAAGCATTTCATCTCGTATTCAGTTTCTCTGGTATTTGTTGTCCACGCCCATCGGGCGGAATAGCTTGCTAATGACTACTGTGTTTATTAGTATAGCGGCCAGAAAAACATGATAAGTGGCACACTAACGGCCGCTATTAAAATTTCCAGAGGAAATCCCATACGCCAGTAATCAAAAAATTTATATCCGCCGGGCCCCATCACGAGGGTGTTCGACTGATGGCCGATCGGTGTCAGAAAAGCGGAGGAACCTCCGATGGCAACCGCTATCAGAAACGGATCAATCGAGGCATCGATTCCCGCAGCAATATTTATGCCGATAGGCGCCATAAGCACTACAGTGGCCGCGTTGTTAATAATATCGGATAAAAACATTGTAACAACAAGTACTATGGTCAGCATCGCCCATGGAGGCAGGCTATTTCCCAAATTAAGTATCAGGGAAGCGATTAGCTCCGCACCGCCTGTAGTTTCCAGGGCCTGTCCGAGCGGGATCATTGCACCGAGCATAACAATAACAGGCCAGTCAACAGACTTATATACATCCTTTACCGGAAGAAGCCCTGTCAGTACAAAAGTTACTGCGGCCATTCCGAAAGAAACCTGAACGGGAAGCAGTCTGACCACGACCAGAAAGATCGACAATCCGAATATACCGAGAGATGCCACGAGTCTTTTCTCATAACCTAAGCGCAGTCCCCTTTTTGCCAAAGGCAGACACTTCATTGAATTGATCGTTTCATGCAGCATATGGCTTCGTCCCTGCAGTAGAATTACATCACCGGGCATGAATACAACGTGATCCATCCGGCTGGTTATTTTTGTTTCTCTCCTGGCAACCGCCAGCAGATTAATGCCATAGCGCGAGCGCATGCTGAGGGTCACTGCGGACTCTCCCGTAAGAGGAGAGTCGTTCATGACAACAGCTTCAGCCACTTCTATGTCTTTTGAACCGCGCGCGTCGGTACGGAATTTTTTTCCTCCTACAAGCTTTGCGCCGCTGTTATTTATAAAAGTTTTCAGATCCTCTGCACCTGTTTCAATTATAAGAATATCGTTTACTTTTAAAATTTCATCCGGGGAGGGGGCATGTATCCTCTGCCTCTGCCTCACCATGCCGAGAATAGTCACTTCAGATTCTGTTTTTTTCCTTACATCGGCAATTGTTATTCCTCTTATCTTTGACTTGCTTACAACCTTTACCTCTGTAATATAATCATCAATTTTAAAAAGATCCCCGCTGGATCCATCGGGTGACCTGACCGGAAGAAGCCGCCATCCTATAAGTGTAATAAAGAAGATGCCGGCTATGACAACAAAAAATCCTACTGCGGCGAACTGGAACATTCCGAACGCTTCACCGGTATGGTCTGCCCTTATTGTTGCGATTATAATATTCGGAGGCGTGCCTATCAGGGTAGTCATCCCGCCCAGCAGTGAAGCAAATGCGATCGGCATTAATACCATTGATGGAGAATTCCCGGCTTTGCGGGCAAGGAATATTGCTACAGGCATCATGATTGCAAGTGCTCCTACATTATTCATGAATGCAGAGGCAAATGCGGTAATGACTGAGAGCGAGGCTATCTGCAGCATAAGGTTGTTCCCGACCTTTGATACAACCTGGCCCAGAAGGTCAATCACCCCCGATCTCTCCAGCGCGGCGCCGATTATTAGCACACTGGCTACGGTTATGACCGCCGGGTGCCCGAAACCGCTGAAAGCATCGGAAGAGGGAACTATTCCGGTTACAGTTGCTATAAAAAGGGCGATGAGCGAAACAAAGTCATGCCTTATTTTCCCCCATGCAAAGAGAGCGAGGGTTATTCCAAGCGTAATGAATACAATTAGTTGGCTCATAAAACGTCTGCCTTTTTTATGAGAAATAAAATCTTTTATAATTACTTAAAAATTTTACTATCCTGTAAGCTATTTTAAAATTCAATAATTTTACCGCATTATTGTACAATAAGTTATTGTTAAGACATCTTTTATCCCGTAAAAATTTTTCCGCACTTAAAGCCCATCTATGACTTATCGAAAGCGTGAGTAAAATAACTAATGGGAGGAAATCATTATTTAAAATAATCGACCGGCTGCGTGGCATTATTTTTGATCCAGCACTTCGCGTACCTTTTGCAGGAGTGATTGAATTGTAAATGGTTTCTGAATAAAGTTGACCCCTTCATCGAGCATCCCGCGGTGGGCTATTACATTGGAGGTATAACCGGACATATAAAGACATTTTAATGAAGGGCATATTTCTTTTAATCGATTCGACAGGTCTTTGCCGTTCATGCCAGGCAATATTACATCGGTGATAAGCAGTTGTATCCCGCATGGACAATCACTGACCAGCTTTACAGCATCTTCGGGTGTAGCTGCTGTCTGCACTTCGTATTTATAGCTTTCAAGCATCACTTTGCATATTTGCCGTATCATTGCCTCGTCTTCAACTACGAGGATCTTTTCACCCTGGCTTGCGGGTAATGATGCAGCCTTGCTCTCAATCGTTCTTTCAGTAATTTGCCCGGTATATTTCGGTAAATATATTTTAAATGTTGTTCCTTTACCTGATTCGCTGTAAACATTGATAAAACCGTTATTTTGCTTTACAATCCCAAAAACCGTGGCAAGCCCCAGTCCTGTGCCTTTGCCTTCAGTCTTGGTGGAGTAAAAAGGCTCAAAGATTTTATCAATTACATCTTTTCCCATGCCGCTTCCGTTGTCGCTTACCGCCAGCATTGTATATTCTCCTGGCTGAGATCCGGCGTGGTTCCTGCAGTAGATTTCATCAAAGACTATGTTCCCGGTTTCAATCGTAATTTTCCCTACTCCGGCGATTGCATCCCTAGCGTTAACGCAGAGGTTGGCCAGCATCTGTTCTATTTGTACAGGATCCATTTTGACCGGCCATAATTCAGGATACGCAATCCATGCTATGTCTATATCCTCACCGATCATCCGCTTGAGGATTTTAAGCATGTTCTCAACTGTTTTATTCAGATCAAGGACTTTAGGGGCAAATGTCTGCCTGCGGGCAAACGCCAGCAATTGCCGGACGATATTCGACGAACGGGTCGCTGCGCTGAATATTTCCTTAAGGTTGGCATGAACGGGATGGGACGGATCAATATTGTCCAGTGACAATTCGGTGTAGCCCAGGATAACGCTCAGCATATTGTTGAAATCGTGAGCCACGCCGCCAGCGAGTCTGCCCACCGCTTCCATCTTTTGAGCCTGACGAAGCTGGGTTTCCAGTAAAATCCTTTCGGTGATATCCTCAACAAGTTCGATAACCGCTGAAATTTCGTTTTTATCGTTTAAGAGGGGAAATGTGACCAGACGGTAAGTGTGCACTTTTTGTCCGCGCCGGTTAGGCACAGTGGCTTCGTGCACCCGGCCATCCTGCAGTGTTTTTTCCGCAGGACAGAATTCGCATGCGGATTTACGCGAAGGTCCGTTGAAAATTTTGTAGCATAAAGGATGATTTTTAATATCGGATCCCGGGAACCATTCATGCATGCACCGGTTCATTTCCAGTATTTCCATTTTCGGACTGATTAGAGCCACACCGACCCCGATGTTATCTATTATCCCGCGCATTTTGTTTTCGCTTTCACGCAGGGCATCTATGGCCCGCATTTGTTCGGTAATATCAATAACCGTACCGGAAATAGCAGGCCGGCCGTTATATTCCATAACGCTTCCAAAAATCCTGATATCAATAATTTTACCGTCTTTTCTTATTCCTTTTTTATCATATTCGATTTTATTTATTTCGCCGGATAAACGTCTCCTGAAATTTTCCTCTACTTTATTTTTTCCTTCAGGCGGAGTAAGATCCATGGGCCCTAATTTTTCTATCGTCTCTTCAGGGGTATAGCCGTATATATCATACCACCGGTTATTGACGAATTTGAAAACCCCGTCCTGAATGATATAAACCCCGGCGAGTGAGCTTTCCACTACTGTGCGGTACTTCGCTTCGGAATCCTTAAGGGCTGCTTCTGTGCGTTTGCGTTCTGTAATATTCCGTACCACCTCAAGACAGGCAATTACATTTCCGCCTGCATCTTTAATAGGGGTGGCGGTGTTTTCCCATATTATTGTATTGCCGGACGGCATTAAAACTTTTCTCTCCGTTGTATGCGACAGGTTGTCTTCAAAACTCATTTTAACAGGGCATCCTTCGCAAATATTTTTTTTGAATTCATAAGCATGGTAGCATTTTCCTTTTTTAGGCCCGAATACTCTGTTCATGTATTCGTTCTGGAAAATTATATTGTATTCGCGGTCCTGAATTGTGAGCCCGTATTCCAGAGAGTCTATCAATGATTGAAGCAGGTTGCTTTTTGAAATTAATAAAGATTGTCCGGTTCCACTCATATTTATTTTGCCGGTTTCATCGTTTAATTTTTCCAGTATGTCATTCACGGCGTCGGCGAGTTTATCTATTTCATCATTCTCCGTTGATTTTTCAACGCGAAAAGAGTAATTGCTTTGTGCTGATTTCCTGATGATCTCGGTTATTTTTTTTATACGGATTTCGGATTTTTTACTCATATTTTTTCGGGTGAATGGATGATCTTGATTTATAGTTTATACTGAGATTTCAAAAAATGCAAAAGTTTTTTATATTGTCAAAGATTTTTCTGAATTATTCCGGTTTTAAATATTAAGGGTTCGTTCTAAAATCCTATTTCGAATTACAAAATAGTTAATTTGCTGTGATTACTTGTGCAGGGACATATTATAAATATATTTTTATTTCCTGCGGAACTCGGGTTGCGCCCTCAGACAGTCCTCGAAAATAAAAATATATTTATGATATGTCCGAAGTCCAATAATTTCTTAAACAGGGTTTTGGGACGCACGCTAAATATTTTTAATTTAAGTTATAAAGCCATGTTAATAATCCCGGCTATTGGAACAGACTTATGCAATTTTATGCCAATAATCCTGTCTTTATTAATAAGTCCGTTTTTACTTGATTAATTTAATCGCATTTAAATAATGGCATATGGAATAATATTAACATGGAGGAAGCATGAGCCTGGAAGCAGAGAAGTATAAACCTGTACACAATATAAGAATCGTGACTGCCACGTCGCTTTTTGATGGCCACGACGTATCGATAAATATTATGCGGAGAATTCTGCAGGATTCCGGCGTTGAGGTGATCCATCTGGGGCACAACCGCTCCGTGCGCGAGATTGTTGACGCTGCTGTTGAGGAGGATGCGCAGGGCATTGCGGTCTCGAGCTATCAGGGAGGGCATGTAGAGTTTTTCAAGTATATCGTCGATCTGCTGAAGGAAAAGGGAGCGCACATCAAGGTGTTCGGCGGAGGCGGAGGCGTTATCATACATGATGAGATCGATGAGCTGGAAAAATACGGCGTGACCAAAATTTACTCGCCCGAGGACGGCGCAAAGCTCGGCCTTCAGGGTATGATAAATCACATGATCCGGGAAATGGATTTCTCGACTGTGAAGGATTATAAGTTTAACGGCGCAGGGTTTACGGGCACGAATAAATTATACATCGCGAAAATGATAACCGCTATAGAGACTCCCGGGATGGATAAAAAGCTGGTTCATGAATTAAAGGCAGAGATCAGCGCGAAAAAAAATAAAAAGAAGATACCTATAATAGGAATAACAGGCACAGGCGGTGCTGGCAAGTCCTCGCTAATCGACGAACTTATTATAAGATTTCTGCAGGATATAAAGGATATCAAGATAGCTGTCATTAGCTGCGACCCTTCAAGGCGCAAGACCGGCGGCGCTCTTCTCGGCGACAGGATAAGGATGAACTCTATATTTAACGACAGGGTTTATATGCGCAGTCTCGCAACCCGCCAGTCAAACTCGGAGATTTCGTCCGTGCTTTCTGATGCGATCGATGCGGCAAAGGCAGCCGGATTCGATCTGGTAATAGCGGAAACTGCCGGAATAGGGCAGGGCGATTCGCAGATTGCCGATTTGTCGGACATCTCTCTTTACATAATGACAGGCGAGTTCGGCGCAGCGACCCAGCTTGAGAAGATAGACATGCTAGATTACGCGGATCTGATAGCGGTGAACAAGTTCGAGAAGCCGGGAAGCGAAGACGCGCTCCGCGATGTGCGCAAACAGGTACAGCGCAATCACAAGGCATTCGACTGCCAGCCCGAGGACATGCCCGTGTTCGGCACAATTGCATCAAAGTTCAATGATGACGGCGTCACTTCGCTGTATTGTTCCGTACTGGATCTCCTTGAAAAAAAAGGCGGTGTAAAATTCGATTCAAAGATACCCAAACCGGATTCAAAGATTTCCACTTCAAAGACGATCATTATACCCATGGAACGCACGCGCTATCTTTCCGAGATCGCCGATACAGTCAGGGACTATCATAAACATACGGAAGAGCAGGCTGAGCATCTCAGGCATGTATGGCATCTTGAAGAAACCGCGAAGTCTCTCAAAAGCGACAGCAGCATTGCGAATAAGATCAAGGAAGAAATAAAAGAAGCAAAGAAACTTCTGGACGATGAAACAAAAGAACTTATAAAAAACTGGAAAGGAATTAAAGCTGCTTATAATAAGGACGAGCTTGTTTATTATGTGCGCGGCAAGGAGCTCAGGATACCGCTGTACACCGAATCGCTTTCGCACACAAAGATACCGAAAATAGTCCTGCCTGAGTTCAAGGACCCGGGTGAGATTTACAGATGGATAAGGGAGGAGAATATACCGGGTTATTTTCCGTACACTGCCGGGCTTTTCCCGCTTAAGCGCACCGATGAAGACCCGACGCGCATGTTCGCGGGCGAAGGCGATCCGCAGAGGACGAACAAGCGCTTCAAGCTGCTGTCCGGCGCGTACGAAGCAAAGAGGCTGTCAACCGCATTCGATTCTGCAACATTGTACGGATACGATCCTGACCTGCGTCCGGATATTTACGGCAAGGTCGGGACTTCGGGCGTGAGCATATGCACTCTCGACGACATCAAGGTGCTGTATGGAGGATTTGATCTTTGCTCGCCTAACACATCTGTTTCAATGACCATAAACGGCCCTGCGCCTGTAATGCTTGCCATGTTCCTGAACGCTGCAGTTGATCAGCAGGTTGATAAGTTTGAAAAAGAGAATAACAGGGAACCTTCGAAGGATGAATACGCGAAGATAAGGGCAAAGGCCCTGTCTACAGTCAGAGGCACGGTCCAGGCTGATATTCTTAAAGAAGACCAGGGACAGAACACGTGTATTTTCTCAATCGAATTCGCGCTTAAGATGATGGGCGATATCCAGGAATATTTTACTGAAAACAATATCAAGAATTTTTACTCTGTTTCAATATCAGGATATCATATAGCTGAAGCGGGCGCGAATCCTATCTCTCAGCTTGCGTTTACCCTTGCGAACGGATTTACTTATGTGGAATATTATTTATCAAGAGGAATGGACATAGACAGCTTTGCTCCGAATCTGTCGTTCTTCTTCTCAAACGGCATGGATCCGGAATACACGGTGATCGGCCGCGTTGCGCGGAGGATATGGTCAATCGCGCTAAAGCACAGGTATTCGGCCTCGGAGCGTTCTCAGATGCTGAAGTATCACGTGCAGACTTCAGGGAGATCCCTGCATAGCCGGGACATACAGTTTAACGACATAAGGACAACGCTGCAGGCTCTGTGCGGCGTGTACGACAATGCGAACAGTATGCATACAAACGCATACGACGAAGCAATTACTACGCCGACCGCTGAATCAGTCCGCAGGGCGCTCGCCATACAGCTTATCATCAACCGGGAATGGGGGCTTGCAAAGAACGAAAATCCTATTCAGGGCAGTTTTATTGTCGAGGAACTCACAAGCCTTGTTGAGGAGGCGGTTCTGATGGAATTCGACCGGCTTACGGAGCGCGGCGGTGTTCTGGGCGCTATGGAAAAGGGATATCAGCGAAGCAAAATACAGGAAGAATCGATATATTACGAGACGATGAAGCATACAGGCGAGTATCCCATAATAGGCGTAAATACTTTCATGAACCCAAACGAGAACTTCAGGGAAACGAGCGGAGCAGTTGAGCTCGCGAGGGCAACGGAAGAAGAAAAGCAGTCGCAGCTTACGCGGCTCGCTGATTTTAAAAAGCGCAATGAAGCAGAGGCGCCGAAGGCTCTCGATCGCCTGCAGAAAGCGGCGCTTTCGGGTGCGAACGTGTTCGAAGAACTGATGGATACGGTTAAATACTGTTCGCTCGGGCAGATTACCCAGGCGCTGTTCGACGTCGGCGGTCAGTACAGAAGGAATATGTAAAGAAGATTTATAACAGGTTTTTTATTGGTCAGAATTGAAAATCTTGTCATAATTTCCTTTTATCAATTTTAAAAGCAAATCGCGAAATATTTTTCCTTCTTTTTTCCCAAGCGCCCTAAAAAAAGTAATGTCGCTAATTCGTACATGATAAAAGATATTAAAAACCAATTCAGTGCCTTTTTTTGTTACTTTTAAAGAGTTATATCTTTTGTCATCGGGATAAGGAGAGCGAACTAATAATTTTTTTGCTTCAAGCGTTTTTATGACATCCGAAGTGGTCATTATATCAAGCTTTGCCTGCTGCGCTATTTGTTTTTGATTAATTTGTTTATTATATTGGGACAAATAAATTATACTTGTAAGAATAATAAACTGGGTGTAAGTAGTATTAAATTGCTTTATATTGTTTTTTATAAGACGCTGCCAGATATTCGATGCCTGCCATAATAAAAATCCGGGATATTCCTCCGGTTCTTTTAATTTTTTTAGAAATTCGTTTAAATTATCTATTTTTCTCATTATCTTTCCATGTCCTTAAATCATAAATAAACATAATATTTTCATGTGTAGATTGAAAATCAATATTAAGATATTATATCCTTTGGCAATGTTTTCGTAACGTGCTTAATGCCAACAGGATATTCAATTTGTTGTTATTTTGAACAGTAGGTACATTTTTTTCAATAACTCTTTTCCCCGCTGCAAAAAAATTAATAATTCATGGGTTTATTCCGGAATTCTTTTCAGTAAACCTCATAATTTTCATAAAGTTCTGAGTGATTATTTTGATAAAATAATTTATAAATTTAAAAAAATATTGACAATAATAAGTGCACTTATTATTTAGTAAATTATTAATAAGTGCACTTATTATTTTAAGGGCATGCCGTCCGTGGAAAGACGGATCCGGTGCATAATAATTCAATAGGAGGTTGTTATGTTAAAACAAAGTTATAAAATAATATTTACAGCCGTAGTCGCGGTCATGCTTTTGCTGCAGGCGGTATACGGGCAGCAGAACGCTCCCAAAACAATTAAGATCGGGGCTATGTATGATATAACGGGTCCCCTGGCAACTTCAGGCGAACGGTTCGGTTGGGGATTGCATAAAGCGGTGGATAAGATAAACAAGAATGGAGGTATATTCATAAAGGAATACAATAAGAAGATCCCTATCGAACTGGTGGAGGCAGATCACCAGGCAAAAGAAGACAGGGCTGTCACCCAGGCTGAGTTCCTGAACGATCAGGGAGTGGTCGCATTGATAGGAACTACATCTGTTCTACCCACTGCAGCCTCTGTTTACGAAAAGAACCACCTTCCTACACTGGCCTCGGTTTCGTCAATGGATGCGCCGTTTATAATGGGCTATAAGTACATCTTTAGTAATTTTACAAAGTTTTCCGATATCGGTAAGTCTGGTGCTGTCTTTTTCAAGTCTCTGTCGCCGAAGCCGAGCAAAGTCGCGCTCTTTGAGGTCCAGTATGATCCCGGTATTGAAGCGTGCAAGTATGCCGAACAGGAAATGAAGGCAGCAGGAATTGACACAGTGCGCGTGAAATTCACCTGGCTAACCAAGGACATGTCATCGGCAATACTGGAAGCAAAAAAGGCGGGTGCAGATGCAGTCTATTCCTTCGCCATTCTCCCGGATGCAATGCTCATGATTAAACAAATGAAGGAACTTGACTTTAATCCCAAAGCTGTGCTTATTTCCGAAGGCCCCACGAACCGGGGACCATGGAAATCCCTGAGGAAAGACGGCGACTTTGTCTATACCTTTAATGGGTTTCACTCGAGCTTGAAGTATCCCGGAGTGAAAGAGATTGTCGCAATGTATAAGGCGGAGAAAAAAGAGGAGCCTTACGAAACGGTTGGGTGCGGCTGGTCGAGTGTACAGATAGTTGCCGATGCCATTACAAGGGCCGGCTCTCTTGACAGAAATAAAATCAGAGATGCTATGGCCACAACAAATATGATGACTGTTACTGGTCCTGTAAAATTCAGGCCAAACGGCACCATGGATATTAAATACGCATCAATCGTGCAAATACAGAATGGTGTTGAGGTCCTTGTTTTCCCCAATAACCTGAAACAGAAAAAAGCCGTTTATCCGGCACCGCTTTGGAAGCAAAGGTAATTTTTGGTATGCCTATTCTTGAAGTCGATTGTGTACGAAAATCTTTTGGCGGCCTTACTGCGGTAAACGATGTAAGTTGCGCCGTACCCGAGGGGAAAATTTTCGGTCTAATAGGGCCAAACGGATCAGGTAAGACTACATTGTTCAACCTGATTACAGGATTCATGAAGCCTAACTCCGGTAAAGTAAGGTTCGATGGAGAAGATATAACAGGGGTTCAGGCTCAACGTATCTGCAAGGCCGGTATTGCAAGGACTTTTCAGTTGAGCAAACCTTTCGGCACTATGACTGTGTTCGATAATATTGTCGTTGGCAGGCTCTATGGAAATGAACCTGCTAGAAGCCTGAAGCGTGCAAGATCGGAGTCCGAGGAGTACATGCTCCTTACAGGACTGGAAAACAAACGACGAGTTACTGCAGGCACTTTAGGGCTGGTTGATCGGAGAAAACTGGAGGTGGCCAGAGCTCTAGCCACCAGGCCGAAGATGCTCTTTCTGGACGAAATGATGGCCGGCCTTAATCATCGGGAGATTGAAGACGCAATGGTTCTCCTCCGGAATCTCAAGAATGCAGGAATGACAATGATGGTTGTAGAGCATATTATGAAGGCTTTGCTGGCTGTATCAGACCACGTGATGGTACTATGCACCGGCAGGAAAATAGCCGAAGGCACACCAAAAGAGATTGTTTGCAACGAACAGGTAATCGAAGCATACCTTGGCGAGGATCATGATGCTTGAAATCAAGGATGTTGATGTCTATTACGGTGACCTCAGAGCGCTTACCGAGGTGTCTCTTACTGTGAACAAAGGGGAAATAGTTACACTCATCGGTTCGAATGGTGCAGGCAAGAGTACTACTTTAAGAACCATCTGCGGCTTTCTGCGCCCGGCATCAGGTGTTGTCCGATTCTCTGGACAAAGCCTTGTTACTCACGCGGTTCACAGGATTGCGGAAATGGGTATCTCAATGGTCACTGAGGAGAAGAGGGTCTTTCGCGACATGACAGTCTTTGAGAATTTAAGGCTTGGGGCGTTTATGGGTAAAGCCAGAAAAAGAAAAGACGAGACCCTTGACTGGGTATATAAAATGTCCCCAGTGCTGCAAGAGCGCAGCCGCCAGAAGGCCGGGACATTATCCGGAGGGGAGCAGCAGATGCTGCTCGTGGGCAGGGCGCTCATGTCCCAACCGGAACTCCTGCTCCTCGATGAGATATCTTTCGGTCTTTCGCCGCTTTTAGTGAAGAATCTCTTCAAAACGATCAAGGAAATTCACATGTCTACAGGAATGACAATACTCCTCGTTGAACAGAATGTCCATATGGCACTGGAACTCGCTGACAGGGCGTATGTCATGGAAAGCGGGGCTGTTGTTGCTGAAGGGCAGGCTGCGGATTTTCTTTCAAGCAAACAAATAAAGGATGCTTATTTCGGTGTCACAACAGAGGAATGCCGATGAGGTTAACGGTATGATAGCTCAGATAATAATGTACGGTGTTATCATAGGTATATTTTACGCCCTCGTAGCCGTGGGTCTATCGTTGCTCTTTGGCGTCATGAAGTATATGAACATTGCCCACGGCTCTTTTGTCGTCATTGGCGGCTACATATCCTTCTGGCTTTTTAACCTATTGGGCATAGATCCGTTCTTGTCCATACCGTTTGTTCTTGTCATTATGTTTGTGATCGGACTTATTGTATACGGACTCGTCTTTTCTCCACTTAAGAGGTTTGCAGAAGGACAGCGGCTCGGCAATTCAATGCTCATCACCTTCGGACTCATTCTTGTGCTCGACAATCTAGTTGCTTTTCTCTGGACTTCCGATGTGAAGACCATAACAGCGCCCTATTCCGGTCAGGTAATACAGCTTCTCGGCATAAGGGTTCCATTTACGAGTCTTGGAGTGATTGGCGTAACCTTTGCTATAATCGGCATTCTTCATTTATTTCTCAGCCGCACTTACATAGGGCAATCGATCAAAGCTACGGCGCAGGATTGGGAGGCCGCCAGTCTCCTGGGTATTAATATCAACAGGACATACCTGATTGCCTGCGGGATCAGTGTAGCCCTTGCGGGCGCAGCCGGGACGGCAGTGGTTCTCATGTACAGTATCAGTCCATACAGCGGACTGGAGTGGATGCTTATTTCCATGATAGTGCTTGTTTTTGCAGGCCTTGGGAAAATCAGAGAGGTTTTCCTTGCAGGACTTGCGCTGGGGCTTCTCGAACAGTTAGGTGTCTTTCTCCTCGGCGGGCATTATCGTGCAGTGGTCGGCCTTGTCTTATTCGTACTCATACTTATCTTAAGACCACAGGGGTTATTCGCAAAATGAATGAAACAGATAAATCCAGACAGTCTTTCTTGGCTTACATTGTCGGCGGTGTTGTTGTTCTCATCTTCATTTTGCTTCCGGTTTCGATGAATGTTGGACGCTATGTCTTATCGCTCCTTTTTACTTTTTTTATCTATATTGTCCTTTCCCAGAGTTGGAATCTCGTAGGGGGATATACAGGCCAATTTAATCTGGGTCTTGCTGCCTATTTCGGAAGCGGTGTCCTGAGTTGTAGCATCTTCTATAGTTCCGGGATTAATCCAATTCTGTCACTGCTGGCGGCGGGATTCGTCGCTATTGCATTGGCGTGTATTATCGGGCTTCCTACTATGCGGCTCAGGGGTGTTTATTTCAGTATCGGCACACTTGCCCTGGCTGAAGCTTTAAGATTGACAGTAACCAACCTGTGGCCTACGTCCCTCTATGTGCCTGCCACTCATTATGAGCGTTTCACCATCCTTACCAACTATTATATGGCCCTCGGTCTTGCCGTTTTTACAATTATAGTGGTACATCTTATGGTTAATTCTCGTATAGGAATGGCATTAACGGCAATCCGGGATGACGAGGATGCCGCCAAGTCAATGGGAGTTAGCCCCACCAAACATAAGGTCACTGTTTTTGTCGTCAGTTCCTTTCTTGCCGGGCTCGCTGGTGGTGTTTTTACCCTTTTTCGCGGTGTCATTACTCCTACCTTTCAGTTTACGCCTGAATGGACGTTCGGACCTTTGGTTGCAGCCTGCATAGGAGGATTGGGAACAATAGTCGGACCTCTATTGGGCAGCGTCTTCTTTGTCATCCTCCAGGAAATTTTCAGTCAGACACTGGGAAAGATGCATTTCATCATAACGGGGATTCTTTTTATTTTAGTTATTCTTTTCCTGCCTCGTGGATTAGTACAGTCTGCAACAACTATACGCCAATTATTTAAGAGCAAACTATAATATTTAAATATTTATAATGAAAGGAGTAAGGATATGTTTGGTAAAATAGATCATCTGGGTCATGTAGTCAAAGATTTTGATAAAGCAATGGATTTGTATAAAAATAAGTTTGGACTCACACCAAAGCGGGTCATGGACTTTCCGGAATTCGGCAGCCGCATGGCATTTTTCCCCTTTGGTGATATCGAGATTGAAGTTATTAAGCCAGGGGGGAAGGGGGATGACCCTGCTGCAAGATGCCTGAAAGAGCGTGGTGAGGGGATCTTCCATATTTCAATAAAGATTGATGACTTCGATAGTTATGAAAAAGAGGTAAAGAAATGGAAAGAAAAGGGACTTGCTGTGAATGAATACACGCATTCAAAAGACGGGAAGACAGTAAAACTGGCCTTGCTTTCACCCGATGAAACGATGGGCCTTTGGATTGAATTCATTTGCGGGGACTAAGGGGAAAGTGACAGTACTCAAATCATCATTTGGGGGCAATGCAGAATGAGTAAATGGGGAATGGTAATAGATTTAAAAAAGTGTGTGACCTGTTACGCATGCATCCTGGCCTGCAAGCAGGAGCATTTTCTCCCGCCGAATATTTTCAGAAGCAGATTGCTAGTCGGTGAGAAGGGAAAGTATCCCAATGCAAAGAAATTTACCTATCCAATACAGTGCAATCAATGTGATGAAGCGATATGCATCGAAGCTTGTCCTACAGGGGCGACCTACAAAAGGGAAGATGGGATAATAGCAGTTGGCCCTGATAAATGCACCGGATGCCAGCATTGTGTAATGTTGTGCCCTTACCAGCAGCGAACATGTTATTATGGCGAGCAAAAGGAGTATTTCCCGGGACAGGGCTCAACTGAATTGGAGACTATTGGAGAAAAGCTTTATCCTCATCAGGAAGGCACAATAGTCAAGTGTGACTTTTGTGCCGAACGTATTGACGCGGGAATAAGCCGGGGACTTAAACCCGGAATCGACAGGGAGGCCACGCCTGCGTGCGTAAATATATGCATGTGCAAAGCAAGGGTATTTGGTGATCTGGAGGATCCGGAGAGCAATGTTTCAAGGCTTATCAGAGAAAGAAACGGCTATTGCCTGCATCCCGAGTTTTCTACCAGGCCTTCGATTTATTACATCGATTAACCTGTCACATCAATAGCGAAAGGGAGGGTCTTTTAATGAAGGAATATGATGTAATCATAATTGGGGGCGGGCCCGGGGGCTATGCCGCGGCTGTACGGGCAAGCCGGCTGGGCTTAAAAACAGTGCTCGTTGAGAAGGAACAGGTAGGGGGAACATGTGTCAATTGGGGATGTAATCCTACAAAGGCGTTGCTCAAGTACGCCAAGCTCATTCATTTGCGTTCCCTTCAGAATGCTTATGCTGTTTCCGGCAGCAATATTCCGATAGATTACGGTGCTGCGCATGATAAAAGTTTCAAAATATCAAAAGAACGGCGTGAATGTATAGAAACTCTCCTTAAAGATACCCATGTTGACCTGTTTACGGGCAAAGCACGCATGGCAGGCAGGGCAGAAGTGGAAATCCGGCCTTCCGGGGAAAAACTCCAGGGGAGAAATATCATAATTGCTACAGGTTCAAAACCAAGACAAATTCCAGATGTTGAATATGACGGTGTCAATATTGTCACTACACGTGATGCATTACAGTTTTGTAAAGCGCCTAAATCCGTTGTAATTGTAGGCTCCGGAGCTACCGGTATGGAGTTTGCCACTATCTGGAAGCGCTTTGGATCAAAAGTTATGGTTCTTGAAATAATGCCGAATATAATGGGGACTGATGACAGGGAGATTTCCAATACAGCTGAAGCACATTTCATAAATGAAGGCCTGCAAATCAGAACCGGGGTCAAAGTAGAAAGCATAGTAAAGACGGCAGACGGAGTAGAGGTCACATTCAGCGCAGGCGAAATCAGGGAAAAACTGATTGTTGAGAAAGCATTGATCGCTGCCGGCATTATCCCTGACAGCGCCGATCTTGGTTTGGACAAACTTAATATTGAAACTGAACGCGGATATATTAAGATCGATAATCAAATGCGTACAAATTTAGATGGAATATATGCAGTCGGAGACGTTACAGGGAAGCTGGCTCTTGCTTTTGCAGCATCAGCCCAGGGGATTATTGCTGTTGATGCCATTGCAGGGCTTAAAACCCGGGATCTGGCTTATGAAAATATCCCGCGCTGTATTTATTCAGATATTGAAGTGGCTTCAGTCGGATTGACTGAAAAGCAGGCTATGGAGCGTGGTTATGACGTCGTGACTTATAAGAATTCTATAACCCCATATGCCAAAGCTGTGAATTTAAATGGAAGCGTCGGTTTTATGAAGCTGGTAGCCGATTCAAAAAGTCAAAAGGTTCTCGGTGTATATATGATCGGCAGCGATGTAACCGATCAGATAGCTGGTCCTGCGAGAATGATAAGCCTTGGAGCTACGGTTCCGGAAATAATCAATATTGTATGTAGCAGGAGATAATTATGAAACCAGAATCACTGAATATAAAAAAAGATGAGATATGGGAGGACGTGTGGATTAATACGCAATGCCACAGGTGCCAGAGCGAATGCGGGCTTCGTGCACATCGTGTCAATGGAGTTGTGGTCAAGCTGGAAGGCAATCCGAATTCCAGTATCGGCTCCGGCGGTGGACTCTGTCCCAAAGGCATGGCAGGCTTACAGGTGCTCTATGATCCAAACCGTCTTAATGTACCTTTGAAGCGCTCAAACCCGGAGAAGGGAATCGGTGTCGACCCTAAGTGGGTAGAGATTTCATGGGATGAGGCTTTGGAAAAAATTACCGGTAAACTGAAAAAGACCTTTGATGAAGACCCTTCCGGAATTGTGATACAGCACGGAATTGTTGCAGGTAATCAGATTGTACCATACTATCTGGTTCCCATGCTGGCTTGTCTAAGCAATGAAAAGGGGCATCCGACACATAACAATTCAGCAGGTGCACATTGCGGTAACGCTGGACACTTTGTCAACGCGCTCAATTATGCATCCTTTGTTGTCATGCCGGACTTCAACTACTGCAATTATGAAATTGTTTTCGGTACAAATTCCGGAAATGGCGGTTTCCAGCAGTATGCATCCATGCTGGGCGCGCAGGCGCGCGCACGTGGCATGAAGCTTATTGTGTTCGATCCGGTATGCAATAATGCGGCTAGCAAGGCGGATGAATGGATTCCCATCATCCCCGGTACCGACGGAATCGTCTGTCTGGCAATGTTGAATGTAATTGTAAATGAATTGGGTATCATTGATGAACCATATCTGAAGATAAAGACAAATGCATCTTATCTAATCGGACCTGACGGACATTATGTCCGGGATAAGGAAACAAACAAACCGATGATCTGGGATGGCAAAGCGTCAAAGGCAAAGACCTTTGACCATCCTGCCATAGGAGAAATCGAACTTAACGGCTCATATGAGATTCAGGGAATTAAATGCCGTCCGGCCTGGGTACTCCTAAAAGAGAGATTCAAGGAGTATACACCCGAGAATGCCTCACCTGTCAGCGGTGTACCGGCAGAAACTATCCGCCGTATTGCTACTGAATATGCCCAGGCAGCGAAAATAGGCTCAACCATTACCATCGAAGGGCATGAGCTCCCATTCAGGCCTGTATCAACCTTCAACATCCGTTCGGCAGGCACACATAAAAACGGAACTCAGACGCTGTTTGCAATGGACTTATTAAACCACGTGGTGGGTGCAGTCGCTGTTCCAGGAGGATGTGCTACGATTTCCATGGAGTGTCACGGATATCCTGAAACAAACCAGCCCCGTCTTGTGGCTGCGAGCTGTCCGGACGGTTTACTGAGAACCGGAGGAAAATGGCTCTTCCCGGAAGGTGGTCCATGGCCTTTGAGAGAACCCCAGAGTCCAAAGCACGATCTTGCAGAGGTCTTTCCATGTGCATTGGAAGTGCCCATGGTCAATATGGTGGATCGTGAAGAGGTGCTTAAGAAAACAGGCCTTTACCATAAGCATGATGTCCTGATCAACTATGCCTCCAATGCGGCAATGAACGGTACTGATCCCAGGATCAGGGAGAAATTTTATAAGGCAATCCCATTTATCGTTGATATTGATATTTTTTCCAACGAGTTTAACGAAGCCTTCGCCGATATCCTGCTTCCCAGCGCTTTTTATCTGGAACTTTCGGACTGGATGGGTGTTCAGCATACCTATCATAACCAGCCGCCGGGACTGGATTTTCCATGGTGCTGTCATATTACGCAGGCTGTCGTGGAGCCAATGTACCAGCGTAGAAACGCAGCGCAGATCGTGATTGAGATCCTGACCAGAATGGGTCTCGGGCCTAAACTCAATATGGTCTTTAACGGTGTATTCGGTCTGGACGAGAAGAGAAAACTCAAACCGGATGACAAAATAGTCTGGGAAGATTTGTGCAATAGAGCCGTCGTATCGGTTTTCGGGGAAGAGCATAATTGGGAATGGTTTAAAAAGAACGGCTTCATTTCATGGCCTAAAAAAATTGAAGAAGTGTACTGGGGACACTTCAGAAATAATATCAGGCACCAGGTTTATTGGGAGTTCATGGTAAATGCCAGGAAGAGAGTCGAGGCAATTACGAAAGAAATTGGTCTTGAGGGATATCTGGATATTTTACAATATGATCCGTTGCCTATGTGGGTTCCGATCCCAGCACACGAAGTGGAAGACAAATCTTTTGATTTGTATGCTTTCTCCTGGGGTGATGCAATGCACGGCAACACGAATTGCCATGAGCAGCCGTGGATCGATGAAGTGAGCAAGATGAACCCCTTTACGTATTATGTGAATATCAACGAAGCTACGGCAAAAGCAAAGGGTCTTCAAGCTGGAGATCTCGTAGAAATCGAATCATGGAGAGGTCAAAAAGTTAAAGGTGTAATCCAGACAAGAAAGGCACAGCACCCGGATACATTAACCGTCATGGGTGTCTCGGGTCACTGGGCGAAAGGGCAGCCAATCGCTAAAGGGAAGGGAGTCAATTTCAACTCTTTGATAGACTTCCGCTTCAGCGACATGGATCCGATTAGCGGCAGTACCGAAGTTTGTGTCAAAGTCAAGGTTAAAAAGATTAAGTAGGATGGAATAAGAAATGGAATTCGGAAAAGACAAAATAAAGCATTCGAAATATTCACAATAAAAGGAACATGAATATGTTTGGAAAAATCGATAAGGTACGCTGATTGATTAAAGGAAAGAAGAAGATGCGTTTTGAAAATGTTTCTGGTAAGTGAAGCTTACCCTGAGTGGAAATCCGAAGAGAGTGATCGAATGAAAGATACCCGGGACTGAGTTAGAGATACGTAAATGAACAAAGGAGGTAAAATAGATGACTAATGTGGTTTGTAAAAAGCTGGGGATTAAATATCCGATCCTGCAGGGCCCTATGGCCTGGGCATCGGATAGTAAACTCGCTGCAAGTGTTTCGAATGCGGGGGGACTGGGAATAATGGGTATAGGTTTTTCACCAAGAGAAATATTTCAGTCGGAAATAAAGAAAATCAAAACATTAACAAATAAACCATTTGGATTGAATTTGATAACATTTGTGCCCTATGTTGATGAATTACTGGAGATTGTACTTAAAGAAAAAGTAAAAGTTGTTGAATTGGAAACATTTCCTGCTCTTTTTCATACGCTGCCGGATTATGCAAAAAAATTAAAAAATGCCGGAGTTGCACTTATAGGCAAGGCTGCTTCAGTTGAAGAAGCACTGGTATTTGAAAAAGCAGGGGCAGATTTTGTTTCAGTCAAAGGCTGCGATGGTGGAGGGCATATCTTTGGCTTCACAGGCACATTTTCACTTATCCCACAGGTAGTTGATGCAGTCTCTATACCTGTAATCAATTCAAGCGGAGTTGCAGACGGACGAGGTATAGCCGCTTCATTCATGCTTGGCGCGTCAGCTGTCGAAATCGGAAGCAGATTTCTGGTGTCGCATGAATGCCCGGTTCATAATAATTATAAAAATGCCATATTAAAAGCAAAAGAAGGAGATACCGTTCTTACCGGTGCATCTATTGGCGATACAGTCAGAGGGTTGAAAAACAGCCTTGCTGAAAAGGTTTTACAGATAGAAAAGCAATATGAAAAAGAAAAAGCCTGCACGATGATACAGGACCTTTGCGTCGGTTCTTTACGCAAGGCGGCTGTTGACGGTGAAATCGAGAATGAAGGTTCGGTTATAGTAGGGCAG
>JAFGSG010000106.1 GCA_016934735.1 Spirochaetota bacterium
TAGTACTCGGCACCCGGTTCAAGTCCCGCAATAACAAACGGGAATTCCGGGCTGAGACCTGCCTCGCGCATGATGATCTCCCCTGTCACGCGGCCGTCATTGAGCCTCAGAGCAAAGAAGATCACATACCTTTGCGGCGAGCCCTGCGCCATAGTGAAATTGCATGCAATTTCTCTCTGCCCCGGATTCGGGGACGCGGATAATGACGCGGGTTCGTTTTCGCCTGTGCTTTTGAAAAGCTCAGGTTCCGAGCCTGTAAGAACGCGGGAAAGATTGGCTTTTATGAAAGCATTGTACCCTGACATGTTGAGATCGAGGGTTCCTGCCCACACATTCCATGTGCCGTGAAGAGCATGTCCCATGTTCTTCCACAAAAGGACCGCTGTTGAAAATGCTTCCCTGATTTCAGCCTGCCTTTCACTGTCTCCTCTTCTGCCAGGCGAATACTGTTTCGCGTAGTTAGTGTTTTTCCACCTGGAATACACTATGTTGCCCATTCTTTTTCTTACATCCGTAATTAGCGGACTTAACTTTACTGTTGACATTGTTTTTCTCCTTTTTTTTAATTTATTAAGGGTTATAAATTTAATCCGTCAGATGCGTACTTTCCCGGCCGAAGAATGCAGCAAGAGACAGTCTCAAATTTTCTCCCTCACATTAATATACACCAACACCTTACACGGGCATTTTTTGCCGGGGCACACGACCTATTCTGCAGGCTGAATTCAGCAGGGCAGAGCTTAAAAGATTAAATTAATATATAATGCTATAGAGTGCCGCAGAACAGGGCAAATCAGAATGAGCATACATAGGCTTTGATACGGCATTGATACGGCAATGGTGCGGAAAATATTGTTTAAGAAAAAAAATAAAAATTTTTTAAAAAATAAAAAAAATTCTGAAAATATGCCTTTTTATGTACAAATTTGTGTTTTCTTTGTAAGGCATTTGTGTATATTATTATGAAGGGCAATTAAATGTTTTCGTTATCATGTCCGGCCTGCTTCAACAAACCGCCCTTTATCCGTATAAAGCTTCACCTTTTTTAAATCAGCATATATTTTTTAACCTTATGTTTCGCGGGCTTTGTCCGTTTTTCCGGCAGAAAGACAAAGGCGCAAGAACAAAGGATGCCGGGTCAATCGTTAAATGCCCGGAGAAGTGTTAGCCGGTATTATAAAAACGGCCGTTTTCATCAGTTTTGCTGATTTGAATCCGGCCGGTAAATAATAATAAGAATGCACCCCCAAAACCTGATTTTTCAGATTTATTGATCGGGGCAAAAATATTCAATTTTCCCGCCGTTTATGCAACGTCCTGTTGAAACGGCGTCCGGCGGCATCGGTGCCGCCTTAAAATTGAATATAATTGCCCCGATCTTTTGCTGAGATCAATGTTTGGGGGAGCCACTCTAAACAAAAGGAGATTTAAAATGAAATTATTAAAGGAAGAGTCACAGGTTATAGCAAGGGGCATGGTCGATGGCGACAGGAAAGCCTATGAGAAGTTTGTTGAGAATTACAGTCCCCTGATTTACAGGGAATGCTTTCGTTTCTGCGAAGACAGCGACAAAGCCGAAGACCACCTTAATGAGGTGCTTATCCGCGCCCTGATTTCCATTGGAAGCTATGATCCGGACAGGGCGTGCATGGATACCTGGGTTGTGAGCATTACAAAGAATTACCTGAGAAATGTCATCAGGGATGAACAGCGGGATGTTGAGCTTGTTTTCTGCGATGATAACGCGCTTGATCTTTACGAAGCGCCTGCTCTGGAAGAAATCTTAAGCGTGCCAGACCGGGACATTGAGGAAGAAGCGCCGTCCATCAGCAAACTGAGAAGAGCTCTCGCGTTTCTCTGCGCCAGGGACAGGGCCATACTTTTTTACAGGGCCGAGGGTATGAGCTATGAGAGCATAGGGGAATTTTTGCGCATTAAGGCTGGGACTGCGATGACTGCTTATTCGAGGGCTGCGGCAAAGGTCAGGGAGTTGTTTAGGGAGATGGAGAGAGATACGGCTGCGGTGTGAGGGCAGGTTTGGGGGTAGGGCTGCTCAAAGTAATTAAGTTGATGACTACTAATGCTCGCCGAATAAATTTCGCGAATGTTAGCTTGTCTAAAACGCTCATTTCGATACAATTTTGCCGCTTTCAGCGCCAAAATAACTCAATGAGCGCAGCGGAATTTATCCGGCAAGCGTTTTTGGGGCAGCGCCCGCAAATATCCGGCTCATTATGCTTCTTTTTACGTTTACACCTGCTTTTCCTCTGTTTTTTTCCTGTGCATTCTTACTTTACTCCTTATCTTTGCAGCCTGCTTGCCAAGCTCGGTTTTCTTTCCCACTGCGCCTATAACAGCATCGGGCTTTGTTGAGGAAATATCGTACAGTGTTTTTACCGCCTGCTGGGTGCCGGACGTAAGGTCCTTCATTGAAGCCTTCATCTTTTCCTGCTCATCGTTAAGCGATATCGCTGTTTTCTGTTTTTCTTCCAGTTCCACGAGCCATGCTTCCGAATTTATCCCCAGAGCTGAAAGCTCGGTGCCCGATTTTCTTATAAACTCCATGAGCGCTTCCGAGAAACCGAAAACTTCTGTTGTGGTGAATGCCATATTCATTCTCCTTTATATTATAGATTTTCGATTTTCAAATTAAAATTTTGAAAATCGCATATCCTGCCGGATTAATATTTCAATGTCAATTAAAAAATAACTGTTTAAAGATATTTTTATTTAGATACTCAAGCGGGGCAATTAAGGGGCAGATTTATCGTTTTAATGAAAATGCGTGTCTGAACCGTGATCTACAGGATTTAAGGATTGGCCTCATTGGCGTTATTGGCAGCATCAATCCGGATTAAGCAGGGCATTTTTGAAAGAATACCGGAATTATGCGGAAATAAACTAAATATGCCAATTGTAATGTTATACACTTAGATAATTTTATAAATACAGTATATTTTGCCAATTATTGGTTGCAATTAATATTACTTTTTATAATTATATTGAAACAGTATAATTAGTTGTTAGAATATTTAAATTTAAAATTCGGTATTACTATGATTAAATAAAAGGTAATAAATATGAAATTTGCTCCTCTCGATTCTTGGGATTATAATCAAACATTAGAAGATTTATTATTTTTCGTCCAATCAATCGATGAAATGTTATTTGATCATACATTAGATAGTTATAAAGTTCCCGCCCTAAATACAAATTCTTTATGTTTTGAATTAAACGAAACAGCCCAACATATAATCGAAAACTCAATAAAACCAGGAGCAATCGGATCAATAATTGATGAATTTAAATATAGTTTAAAGAATGATCCAATAGCCCAGAAATTATTAGGTGAAAATTATAAATTGATATATGAAGATTTAAATGCTAATTCAAAATGTGAAACAATAATTAATAGGACAAATTATGTATTAAATATTTTTTCTGAGTATAAATATTTAAAAACGGCAGAAGAAATTCTTAAAGAATTAGTAGGAAATCCAAATGAAAAAAAATTAATTGTTCGTGTTAGTCGATTATTTTTAACAAAACCGTATATAAATAAATTTTATCTTGGTTTCCTTAAAATGTTCGCAAAGGGCCATACTTTACAGTTTTTTGAAACACGAGTGTAAAGGATGATCCTTTGTGAACAACCATTCCAAGCATTTTTCGTTGCCAAGGAGGACAAAAATACCGAAACCCCCGGTATCCTTCTTCCTGACAGATACGAGGGGCATTTATTTCTTCCGGTTGCTGAGTCGGTGAAAAATAATATTAAAAGTACATTCTGAATCTCAGCAACATCATATTCACCAATATATCAATTAATTTTATTTTACAATAGAATTCGTAATTATTTCAAGAAAAAAACAGGATATATGACAAAGAATATATATTTTATCAGTTTTCGGTCTGCAGAGTGATTTGGAATATGTTTTTAATTATTTAAGATGTGTCAGAAATATAGAACCTTATTCGTAATGCAGTCGCTGTTCAAAAATAAATTTACCTTATGCTTTGTAACCGCTGATAATTTTTTGATAAAACACGGTAATTATCGCAGGGATTTTTTATTGACTTCTGCAGTTAATAAGTTAGCGTTCTTCTCTAGCTGCCGGCATCTTTTATACCTGACGAGCGAAGTTCAATCCTGAAGAAAGAATTTTCAACGCTTTTCTGATCCGGAATTTAATCTTCGCTACGCTGCGTTTTAAATGTCTTTAAAAGGAGTAAATATAAAATGGAGTTTACAGCCGTTATTGAAAAATGGACTGCTTTCTGGAATCTCGTTGTTGATGTATGGGAGCAGGGTTTATTCGGCATTCAGCTCGGGAGACTGCTTATCGCCTGTTTTATTTTCATCATATTCCTCGTATTCAGGAACCTCCTGGCCAACTTTATTATAAAACGCCTTAAACATCTCACAAAAAAAACATCGGGTAAGATTGATGAAAGCATTGTTGACGCGCTCGAAAAGCCGATTACAATGATACCCATAGTAATAGGTCTGTTTTTCGGGCTGGAATATCTTCATCTTGACGGCGTCTTCGGAGAAATAGGAACAAAAGTCGTGCGTTCATTGATAATTTTCGTTATTTTCCTGAGTTTTTATAATCTTATTGAGCCAATGCGCTTTTTATTGAACAAGATAGAGATAGTATTTTCTGCAGCTATGCGCGACTGGCTCCTTAAGGTCATTAAGGTCATATTTGTTTTTATAGGTTCAGCCACTGTGCTCGAAATATGGGGTATTAAAATAGGCCCAATACTTGCCGGCCTCGGACTTTTCGGTGTAGCGGTAGCGCTCGGCGCACAGGACCTGTTTAAAAACCTGATTTCCGGAATATTGATCATTTCAGAAAAGCGTTTTAATATAGGTGACTGGATCCTTGTTGACGGCGTTGTCGAAGGAACCGTGGAGGATATGGGTTTCCGTTCAACAATCGTAAGGCGTTTTGACAAAGCCCCGGTCTATGTACCCAACGCCAAGCTCGCGGATTCTGCAGTAACCAACTTCAGTTCCATGTCACACCGCCGTATCTACTGGCATATCGGCGTTGAATACAGGACAACAATTGAGCAGCTCCGCAAAATCCGCGATGAGATAGAAGCATATATTCTGGGAAGTGCCGAATTCGCTAAACCGGAAGAGGTTCCGACTTTTGTACGTATCGACAGGTTTTCCGACTCCTCAATCGATATAATGCTTTACTGTTTTACCCGCACTATCGTCTGGGCTGAATGGCTTGCGATAAAAGAAAAGCTGGCTCTCAGGGTAAAAGAGATTATTGAAGGCGCGGGCACAAGCTTTGCCTTCCCGTCACTTTCGCTTTATATGAGCGATCCTGCGGGAGACAGGCCCGAATTATTCGTTCCGCCGGAAACAAAATAGATATTATGAAAACAGTAAATACCTTTTCCTGTTTAAAAAAAGTTTCAGTATAAGAACAATACAGTACAATAACGATTAAATTTTATAAAAACAATTATCGGAAAAATATGCCAGGCATATAACAGCAGGGACTCTGCTGTTATATACGACGGATGCGGAAAAATACTATGCGCCGAATACCGTGTTTTTAAAATATGGGGCTGCGGCTGCGGACATGCGGATATTAAAGTTTTCTGTAAAACCTGTTATAATGATCCTGACATTAATCCATGGAGAGCATAACAGCTATTTTTATTGATAGAAGTATTGAAAATTTGAAATGTTTTTTGTACAGGTTCGCTTTGTGCTTTTACCCGCCGAAATTCTGAAGTTGTAGTTAGCCAGATACCATACTATGATAAAAATATAGGATTAAAGATAATGAAATTAGATGGTTTTGGAATTTTCGTAAAAGATATGGCAGCCATGATTCGTTTTTACAGAGATGTCTTGGGCTTTGAGATTAAGGAAGATGAAAGTACAACCAATGTATATTTGCAGAAGGATGGAACGTTATTTCTTTTTTATCGAAGAACTGATTTTGAAAAGATGACAAATTATAAGTTCAACTATGCAGATAAAATTAACGGCCATTTCGAAATTGCACTTGATGTAGATAACTATGAGGCAGTTGATGAAACCTTTAGAAGAGTTATTCAACAAGGTGCAATCCCGGTTCTTGAACCAACAACTGAACCATGGGGACAACGAACATGCTATGTTTCAGACCCGGAGGGGAATTTGGTTGAGATTGGTTCTTTCAATAAGAATTAGCCATCTGATGAAAGCAATGAAAAGGAGTGATTATTTATGGCAACAACAAAAGACTTCATTGAGTATGTAATAGAACAAATAGATGAAATCTGGAATCCGGAATACAAAAAGATGTTCGGAGAGTACATGGTCTATATTAATCGAAAGCCTTTACTTCTTATATGTGATAATACTGTATTCGTAAAAGAACTGGAATGCATTGAAAATTTATCAAGTAAATGGGAAAAGGGATTTCCTTATAATGGAGCGAAAGAACATTATATTGTTGATATTGATGATAAGAAATTTCTTAATAATCTGATAGGAAAACTTGAAAAAGTTATTCCTGTGCCGAAGAAAAGAAAAAAGATGAAATCAAATGGCTGACATCCGGTGCAGCCTGACACGATTCGCCGTGTTTGCGGCAGATTGTCTGGAAAAATTTACTCAGCTTAATTTGCTGAGAGAGTTGGCATCACGGGAGATACACCTGCATTTTGTGATAGAAATGCAATGGATTGTATAACTTATAATTACTTAAGGAATGGAGAGTACTATGTCACTACGTTTTCATGAAATCGCAGAATCCTATCATCGTATCCTGAATCCATTTACCGAGGACCAGCTGATGCTGCTGGGTGAAATCTGCCGTTTGCATTCAGGCATTAAGCAGCTTGATCTGGCTTGCGGGAAAGCAGAGATGTTATGCCGTTGGGCACAAAAATACAACATAAGCGGCGTAGGTGTGGATATTAGTACAGTATTTCTTGAGGCGGCACGAAAACGCGCAGAAGAATTAAACGTGGCAAATAAGCTGACATTCGTCCTGAGTGATGCAGGTCAGTATCCGCAAGCGACTCATGATTTTGATATAGTAAGTTGTATTGGTGCAACCTGGATAGGTAATGGTCTGGCCGGTACTTTGGAATTAATGAAATTATCACTTAAACCGGCCGGACTTATATTAGTTGGTGAACCTTACTGGATTGAGCCTCCACCAAAAGCAGCTTATGACGCCGAAGGTGTGAATGAGAATGATTTTGTTTCATTAGATAGTACGTTAGATCGGCTTGAATCAGCTGGGATGAATCTAATAGAGATGGTGCTTGCGAATCAGGACGGCTGGGATAGGTACGAAGCCCCGCAATGGATGGCCGTGAATGACCATTTGAATGCCAATCCGGATGATCCGGATGCATCCGCTTTGCGCGAGTGGATTGTCAAAAATCGTCGTGCATATTTACAGTATGGTCGGCGTTATCTTGGTTGGGGTGTATTCGTACTTCAAGTTATTAAATAGCACTTTATTAAGGCAGAATTAGAGCCGTATCAAAAAATTTTTAACAATAAATTCCAGCCTGATGCGCCCCGCCTTTTTTTACAAAAGTATGGCTGGATAGTTGAGTTTGTTTTCCAACATTGTCGGCGCCGTGGAGAGTACAGCTGAATTTTGTGTTATGCCCAAATAGGTACAATAAAGGATCATTCTTTACGCTCGTGTTTGAATCAATATATTTTAATATGGGTCAAAGACATCATCTTTATCATATCAGCAACATACATCCCAAGGCTTTGTATCAATGAATAATTTTTCCTATGCTCTTTAAATATTGGCATATTGCTGATAACTTTAAAATTGCTGTCCCATTTTTCTATTTCCCGAATGTTGTTTATGCCCCATCTTAAAAATGCTGAATCATCCATCCCTCCTTTTTCAATCACCTTTTTATTTGAAATTTTTATGCCTAATTTTGAGGCATAATCAAAAATTATTTCCGCTCCGGGAAGAATCATGTGAAAATCGTTAAAGAGGCGCTTCACATCTTTTTCATCAAAATAATAAAGCACTCCCGCGATCATGATCATTACATTATCTTTTCTCTCAATTTTATCATACCAGCTTTTATCAAAAAACGATCTGGGAACAAAATGTCTTCTGTCTGATTCATGTATATATTTTCTTCTTAAATCGATCGTATCCGGCAAGTCAAGGTCTATCCAATGGACTTTTCCATTGTCGACACGATCAAACGTCGTATCAAGTCCGCAACCAATATTGATGATTGTAGCTTCAGGATATAAATGAAGAAATGCCTTGATCTTTTCGTCAAAGTATATGCTCCTTGCGATCCATGAATATTGTACAGATTTACTGATATTTTTGAAAATTACCGAAAAATCATAAGGAATACTGTTTATTATTGAAACCGCGGTATTGTCTATGAGAAGAGGTTTCCTTTTTTGCGTTTCAACCGCTCTTCCCCAAAGCGGTAAAAGCAAGGTTCTTTGCACGTTTCCAAGTTTTATTTTATTTGAATTTTCCATAAGATTGTTCTCTTTTTTTTATTTGTTTACAACAGCATTGATCTGTACAACGGGCTCGAAAACGCCATTCGGACACACGGCAATGCACTTCTGGCAGCCGCAGCATTCATCGGCATTTTTTATGACAATATGCTTGTGGAACCAGAGGTTTATTTTCCCTAATACACCCTTTTTGCATTCTTCAATGCAATCCCAACATGCCTTGCATTTGTGCGTATTTATTTTAATGTATTTAGTCTGCTGTTTTCTCATGAATATCTCCTGAAATTCGGGTAATGAATAATTTTTTAATTGTCCTGACCATCCATCCTGCGCGCTGAATCAAATGCATTGCAGTAAAAATAATTAATAATATTGTAAGCTTATCATGAACTTCTATAAGCGTGTGCCTGAGAGTATCTTCATGGTTTAAAAAAATCCATGTGAACAGGCATATCAGCGACGCAGGAATATATATTATAAGTAAATAATATGATAATAAAATTTTTGGTTTGTTTTTTCTGTTTAAAATCTTCTTTGTAACAGTAACAATATATTTTCGGTGCATGATGCAGTGTAATACGATCCCTGCAAATGATATTACAGATGAAATTTTGTGTATGAGAAGCCAGCCTGACCTGTTCAAGCCTGAAACAACATAAGCATCCGGTAGTTCATGTATGTGATATTCGATCTGAATTATCATACCTGAGACAGTTAGGATTACAAACGGTAGAAAATTCAAAAGATTTAAATAGAAATTTAACTTAACTGAATCAAAAGCATTATTTAACTTTCGCATGAGAATAATACATCCGTTATACACATTAAATTTATAAGTCATATGTAATATAGTGCAGATATATAAGCAGAGTAATTAACAATTGTTAATTTGTTTCTTGATTCTGGACCGGATGCGGGATAATGAAACAGGTGTTATACCGAGATACGAGGCAATATACTGCTGTGGAATTCTTGAAATTAATTCCGGATTTTCCTTTAAAAGATTTATATATCGTTTTTCAGGATTATCCAGAATATAAGATGCCTGCTGGTTCATATAATGTGTAAGTCTTGATAAAAGGAATTGAATTAAAAAATCCTTGGCCTGATCGGATTCATTAAGCATTTCATTCATTTGTTTAATTGAAAGGGTACCGATTACAGAATCTTCAATTGCATCAATATACTGCCTGCTGGGAATTCCTGTCATCGAGCTTTCCATGGCTGATACCATCTGGCCTTCAATGAAAAATTGCGATGTAATTTCAATGCCGCTTTCTTTAATATAGTATTTTCTCAGGCATCCGTTCAGAACCAAAAATAATTTAGTAGCAATCTCGCCTTCTTTTAAAAGTATATCTCCGGTGGTTATGTTTTTAATTTTGCAGTTATTCGCTACTTTTTCACTTGGAATCATTTTTAATAATTTATCTCTGTATTCGGTTTTCATACATTAATCCTGTGAAAATACATGGCGTACTATGGTAATATAAATATAATTAAGTTACAAGACATATAATCTTTTCCATAGAATTAAAGAATAATTTTGTATTCTTTGTAAAAATATATATAGATCGATTTTTTAATTGCTTTCTGAAAAGTTAAGGTTATTGAATGATGTTTTATTTGTTTGTTTCAAAAAATTGTAAAGTATGATCCTTTGTGAACAAATAATTTAAAACTAACTTGAAGAGTTAAAATGAAAAGTGTTTTAAAAATATCATTAAATTTAAGTATCTCAATAATAATATGTTTTTGTTTTAACAGCTGTAAAGACTGGGAATATAATATTACTAAAAATGGTGTTCATTTTAAGAAAATACATCAATCCGGAGGTAGTATCAATATTGGGTATATGTCTGAGAACCATAATATTCAGGGATTTCCGTGCGAACAGGGTTGGATACATTTTAATAAAGACTGGAAATTACTATCTTTTCAATTAAGCAAAGACTATATTTATAAATCTATCGTTCTTCCTGCTCATACATGGATACATTTTCCCAATAATAAAGATCAATATGGATATATTTGTTCTTTTCCTTATAATTATAAAATACAGGGCTATCTCTGTAAAGGTGATGGAGGGTACAAAGGAACTCAAACGGCATTTTACGAAAGCGGCAAATTACGAAGTTTTTTTGCTCCTGAAGATGTAATTGTTGACGGAGTTCCATGTAAAGCCGGTTTGTTGACGATTATTAACCTTTATGAAAACGGTGGAATAAAGAGTTGTACTTTGGCTCAGGATTATCAGGCAGATGGAAAAACTTTCGTAAAAGGAAAGGCAGTAATATTTGATAAAAACGGAAAAATAAAATATAAATGAAAGTAATAGTTTGCAAAGGTATGCAAATTACTATAAAGAAAAAATTGACGTAACAAGGCTTCCAGCATGACTACGCTCCGCACGGTATATCGTGGGAACCGGGCAATAAAATTCTAATTAAAATGGTAAACCCCCGGCTTTGCCGGGGCTGCATTTAACTCTAAAAAGTAATTTTTTTAATTTCAGTCCAGCACAAAAATTGATATAAGTACAACTTCAATACGTACACTGCGTCGATTATCGGGTACGATACCGCTCCATTATAGACTTTATCGTTCCGTCCTGCCGCATTTTTGTAAGTGCAGCGGCGAAGTCATCGGCAATAGAAACATACGGCGATTTTTTGCCGATGAGAGGATAAAAATAGCTGTCCTCCACAATCCCGGAGGTAGGAACGATACGGCCGCCGAGTTTCAAGGATTTTAACTTCGGATCAACAAGTACGGGATCATCAATGATCGTATCACCGCGCCGTGAATTGAGCATAAGATACATACCGTCAACGGTATTCGCATTGAGAATCGGAATTCCGGCTTTTTTAAAAATCGTTTCCGACCAGTTGTTTCCAAGATAAGAAATCACCGATAACTCCCGTTTTTTCAGATCATAGATATTTTTTATTGTATTCATTTTAGCCAGTGCGGGATGTCCGGTCCAGGTGTAAATCCGGTATCGTTTGATCCATATCGGAGAATTGACCTTCACGGTATACGCGAGTCGTTCGGAAGTCGGAATGGTGGTGATCATGTCGGCGCTTCCCTGTTCCACCATGAACTGACAGCGACGCCAGGGGAAAACCTGGATGGAAACCGGTATACCCAGATAATCCTGCAATGCCCCTTTCACGATATCGACGAAAAAACCAGTCGGTTTTCCGGATTCATCGAGATAATTTGCAGGAAAGTATTCGGTAAACACATAACGAAACGGTTGAGCTGCCTTGTTTACCCGGATTTTCTGCCCCGAACCGGTTTCCGCAACCAGCAGGATGATCGCAATTACACAGAGGATTTTTTTCATGCACAAATCTTCTCTTCGGTCGGAGTGAATCATTATTTTCCGTGCAGTATACCATTCACCGGAATAAATGTCAATACGCTTATCCGACAGTTTGTCTGGTAAGCATTATAATGCACTTCGGAAACCGGACATAATAAGAGCTGTTTAATAAGTGTAAAAATTCCTTGAAAATAAAATTCAGGTAGAGA
>JAFGSG010000107.1 GCA_016934735.1 Spirochaetota bacterium
ACTCGGTTTTGCATGCAACTGGTGAGCATACGGGGCAGCTGACCTGGCTGGAGTTTCCAGACTGCAATACACAACTGAAATGAGAATCATTCGCGTTATGTGCTCGGGAAGAGTGGATATGGCACATGTGGCCAGAGCTTTCTCTAACGGCATAGACGGTGTTTTTATAGGCGCGTGTCATTTAAATGAATGTAATTATATTACTCACGGAAATTATCATGCAATAAACATGGTGCTTCTGTTCAAACGGATAATGGAACACATAGGGCTTAATCCGGAAAGATTAAAAATGCAGTTTATGTCCGCAGCTGAGGGAAATGTTTTTGCTGAATCTACGAATGAGTTTGTCAGAAAAATTAAGGAGTTGGGGCCTCTTGGAAAGGGCGAGGGGATAGACGAAAAACAATTGAAATCTAAACTTAATGAGGTTTCCAAATTAGTTCCCTATATTAAAGTGGCAAAGAATGAGAAACTTAGGATGCGTCTTGTTAATTCTGAAGAACATACTGAAGAATATGATAAGATTTTTACGAAAGAAGAAATTGAAACACTTTTTAAAGAGGTTCCTTCGTATTATATTGATCCTGAGAAATGCCAGGCTTGCATGACATGTGCAAGAAGATGCCCTGCTGATGCGATCATAAGCGCCAGGGCTCAGGTTCACATAGTTGATCAGGATAAATGCATAAAATGCGGTACCTGCTTTACAGCATGCCCGCCGCGGTTCGGAGCTGTAACTAAGATCGTAGGCAAACCTGTTCCGCCTCCTCTCCCGGCAGATAAGCGGGCTATTGTCAGAAAGAGCAAGGAAGAAAAGGCAAGTTAGCAGTGTCGGTTTTAGCCGCCGGAGCAGAGCAACCGCTCTTCAGGCGAAGTCGGGGCGAGTGTTGAAATTGCCGGAAGATACTGGTTTTGCCTTTAATGATTGTAAATTTCCGGGCAGTCTCCCTCAAATTTTTCCGTTAATCTTCATCTTTCAGGAACAGCCTGTGATATTCCGGTTCGCTCAGATGTTTTTTCAGCAGTCTGCTGATTATTTCAAACATATCAGATAAATCCTCGTCTGTCATGCGTTTCAGCATTATGCTCATAAGTTTATCATCTGAAAATTTCTGAAGGCAGACCTGTACCATGTTTTCATCGGATTGCCTGTCCATTCCGTATCCCCAGAATCCGTTAAAAGTTTCCACAAAATTATGAGTATGTTTTGCCATAATGTCCTTCATGTAAATTTTAATGTATTGAAATTTTATCTTAGAGCACTTAACGAAACACTGAACAGTGCAATTGAATCGTTAACGGTACTAAATTAATTTATAGTCGGTTTAATCAATTGTTCAGGAAAGACTTAAATTGCAGATGTCTTAAAAAAGTCAGCCAGGATGAATCAATTATTCTGATTATTTAGAATGAGAAAAATTTATAATTTCAAGGTGTATCGCATTCAGGGGTATGATCTTATCTACTCCGCCTTTTTTGACGGCTTCAGCTGGCATTCCGTAAACAACGGAGGTTTGTTTATCCTGGGCAATGGTTTTTATGCCTGCATTTTTCATTTCCAGCATGCCTGCAGCACCGTCATCGCCCATGCCGGTGAGTATTATACCAAGGGCATTTGATGAGGCATTCTGTGCTACGGAACGGAACAAAACGTCCACTGAAGGTTTGTGATGATTGATCACAGGCCCGTCCTTTATTACTGAATAATATCCATTCATGTCTTTCGCTATCATAAGATGACGGTTGCCGGGAGCGATAAGTGCCGTACCTTTTTCTATCCTGTCGTTATGAGCTGCTTCTTTTACGTATATTCCGCAGAAAGAGTTCAGTCTTTTTGCGAAGGCTTCTGTGAATTTTTCCGGCATATGCTGGACAATAACTATGCCGGCAGTATCATCCGGAAGCAATACCAGTATCGACTCAATTGCCTGTGTGCCCCCTGCCGATGCTCCAATTGCAATTATTTTTTCCCTTAAACCGGGTATCGTTTTTTGGCCGGCAGGAGGCCCGATTGCATTTATAATTTTTTTGGGTTCAGTATGCCTGATAACTGTCTTCAGATTTTTTATTTCCGCTTTAGCAGCAGATTTAACCGTCTCCAGCAATATATGTGTGGATTCATAGAGAAAGTCACGGGCTCCGATTTTCGGCTTTGATATGATGGATACAGCTCCGGCAGCAATTGCATTCATCGATAATTCTGCATTCTCCTCGGTCAGGGCAGAGCAGATAATTACCGGAGTGGGGCGTGTTGCCATGATTTCCTTTACAAAAGTAATCCCGTCCTTTCTGGGCATTGCAATGTCCGAGATAATGACATCAGGCCAGTTTTTTTCCATATATTTCATTGCGATGATCGGATCGGAAGATGCGGCTATAACTTCTATACTATTGTCGGAGCTTAAGATTTCACTCAGGACCTGACGGACTGATGCGGAATCGTCTATAATAATAACCTTGGTCCTGTCTACAGCCATGACATTCTCTTATGTTTTACAATATATACTGGAATATTTTTTCTGCATTTCAAGATCATTGGTTATTCCTACAAGGCTTTCTGTATGGCTTACAATAAAATATCCGTTTCTTTTTAAAAGCGGCAGAACATTATAGAGGGCTGTTTTTTTTGTTTCCATATCAAAATAAATTAATGTGTTTCTTAGAAAAATGACATCGAACATCCCTATGTTCGGGATTTCGTTATAAAGATTAATTTTCAAAAAGCGGACTTTTTTTCTCAGGTTATTGTTGATAGTGAATTCACCGCTTTTCGAGCGCACACCTTTCAGGCAGTATTTTTTTAAATATTGTCTGGGAATATTAGAAGATCTCTCGATCGGATATATCCCTTTTCGTGCTTTGTCTAATACAATGTCGCTGATATCGGAACCGAATACCTCCCAGTTGCCGTGATCAAGGCATTCGCTAAGTACCATTGCTATGCTGTAAACCTCCTCCCCGGATGAGCATGCAGCGCTCCAGATACGCACAGTGCTGTTGGACATAAAATCCTTTTTAATTGTCTTTCCTAAAAACTCAAAATGTTTTTCTTCCCTGAAAAAGAATGTTTCATTTGTTGTCAGGTTGTCAATCAAACTTTGCATTTCAGATGCAGTATTCCCTTCTATGTATTCAACATACTGCCTGAATGAATCCATTTTCAGGGCCCTAAGCCGTTTCATCAGCCGGTGCACAACGAGGTATTTTTTTGCATTTGGAAGGAAAATGCCGGTTTTTTTATATAAAAGTGCGCTAATCGTGTTAAACTCTTTCTGACTTATCGAAACCGAATTCACTTTTAATTACCGATTTGTCTTTCGCTTCTGACTGCGGACTTGCCTTCTATTTTCTGAATCAGTTTCGGAATATCAAGGATTAAAGCGACATCGCCGTTTCCGAGTATTGTCGCTCCGCTTATCCATTTCAGCTGGCTGAATACCTTGCCGAGAGGTTTGATTACAGCCTGAACGCCACCTTTGGGGCTGTCTACGACAAGACCTGCTGTTCTTGATCCATGCTCGACTACTATCATATTTTCCTTTTCGGGTGTAGTGCTGTTCTCATCGAAAAAATCCCTGAGTCTCATATATGGAAGAGCGTCTCCCCTCAGATCCATGAAATTACCCCCTCCCCTGATCATCAGTTTTTCTTTTTCTATATCAGTACATTCGATTACCATTTCCTGCGGGATTACATAATGATGAAGTCCGACCTGAACCATGAAACCGTCAATTATTGCAAGTGTAAGCGGTAGGTAAATTTTTACTGTGGTGCCTGCTCCCTTAACGCTTTCGAGCGCTACGGATCCCTGCAAGCCCTCTATGTTGCGTCTCACTACATCCATTCCAACGCCGCGCCCGGATATATTTGTGACTTCCCTTGCAGTTGAAAAGCCAGGTTCAAATATCAGCTGAAAAAGATCGTTGTCCGGAATGTTCTCGCCTGCCTGAATAAATCCGATATCAACGGCTTTTTCATAAATACGGTCTTTGTCAAGGCCGTTGCCGTCGTCTGATGCTACAATAACCACTCCGCCCATTTCGTTGTAGGCATTCAGATATATAGTGCCTCTTCTGGGTTTGCCTTTACGCAGGCGTTCTTCCGGGGTATCAATGCCGTGATCGATAGAATTACGTATAAGATGCATAAGCGGATCGGATATTTTATCTACAAGCATTTTATCAAGCTCAGTATCTCCGCCCGCTATGATCAGATCGATTTCCTTTCCTCTTTCTTTGCTTAAGTCGCGGACTATTCTTTCATATTTTTTAAACGTATCCACAATGGGAACCATGCGTATACTCATTGTGCTGCCGCGGATTTCTTCGATGAGCCTGATCATGTCTGAAACTGACTCAGCAAGTTCGGTATCGCCGGTCTGCAATGACAGTTGCTCAACATTGGAGCTTCTTATTACAAGTTCTCCCACCAGATTAATCAGCTGATTGATTTTTTCTCCGTTGATGCGCAGTGTGCTTAAATTTTTCTTTTCCGATTTTTTTATCTCCTGCTGCTTGTTAAGCGCTGCATCCAGTACCTGCTTATGTACAATATTCTGTTCAAGCAGTATGTCGCCAAGCAGAGCTTTCTCAGCGTTTTTATCTGTTGAATCCGATTTTGTTTGCTGTGCTTTAAGCGCTGCATCCAGCTCATCTGTCGTAATAACTCCGATTGAAACAAGCATTTCTCCTAACTGTTCGGAGGACTCAGGCAGTTCGCTAAGCAGGTCCATGTATTTGTCAATGGAACTGTTCGGCGGCAGAATCCGTATTTCACAGTTATCTTTTACGAATTCAAATACGTCTTCAATTGCCTTTTTATCAACATCTCCTTTAAAGTTGATTTCAAAACCAAGATAACAGTCTTCAGGGTTCATATCTTCTGCTTTCGGTATATCATCTGTGATTGTTACGATCTGTGTGATCTGGCCGATTTCATTAAGATAGTTTATGAATGAATACGGATCAAGTGCATTACGGAAAACATCCTTCCCGAAACGGAGCGAAATATGCCAGGAGTCATTGGCCATCGCAGAGGACTTGCCGTTGTTTTCCTGCGGTTCGGCATTGTCATTAACCGGAATTTTATTTTCCGGCAGTGAATAGGTGTTAAGCCTGTTTGTAAGATCGTTCATTTTCTCCCGCATTTCAGGGGAGATTTGGCTATTTTCATTTTCTTCGAACAGATTGAATAGTTCCTGTATGCAGTCATGACAGGCGAACAGGGTTGAAGAAAGAGTGCTGTCCATGAGTATTTCTCCCTTCCTGAACCTGTCGAGGATATTCTCTACAATATGTGTGAATTTTTCAATTTCATGATATCCGAACATGCCGGATGATCCCTTGATTGTATGAACAGACCTGAATAGGGCGTTAATAGTTTCCTCGCTGTCAGTATTCTTTTCCAGTTCAAGCAGACATCTCTCCATTTCCTCGAGCATTTCCCTGCTTTCAATAAAAAAGGTCTGTTTTATTTTATTTAAATTATAATCTGTTGGCATAATAATTCTCCTTTTGCTTCATAATACAGGATGGTATTACATGTAGACACCAAAGAGAGTGAATACCCTGGATACATTTTCGCTTTTTTTTATGATTTGAATGAATTTTTCCGCTTTTTTTGCTTCGCGGTCCAGGAAAATGAAAAGCTGAAAGCCGGCTGAGTCGAATTTATCCACGTTGTACAAGTCAAACTCGAGTTTCATGGTCTGCTGTAAATCCTGTATGAGAATCATTTTCAGTTTATTTACCGTATATATTGTGATTTCGCCTATAAATTGATAAAGCGTCACTCCGGATTTCTTTTTTCTTATACCTTTCAGTTTCGTCTTTTGTTTTCGATTAATAGGGTATAAATTGTTTTGCGGAGTTGATAAGAACCTTTTGCCTGAATGATTTTTATTCAATACCACAGGCATAGTTTTTATTTCTTTTGTGATTTTATTTATTTGAGTATTTGTCATTGGCATAATAGTCCTTATAAATTATATTAGTTTTCTTTTGTATCATTAATGGAATCGTTATCAGCAATGTTTTCCAGTTCCTTTCTTGTTATGATCTTGTCCGTATCCAGTAAGACAACAAGCTTTCCATTAATCTCACTTACCCCTGAAATGCAATCTGCGTTAATATTGGCGCTGAAATGCGGAGTATCCTGAACTTTTGATTCGTGAAGGTCAGTCACATCTAAAACGGAGTCCACGAGCAGCCCGATAAGCCTGTCATGGATATTGACAATTACTATTACAGTCGTTTTAGTGTATGGTGCAGCTTCAAGGTTAAACTTGATTCTCATGTCAATAACCGGAACAATCGTTTCCCGCAGGGTGATAATACCTTTCATGTAAGGCATGGAATTCGGCACAGGCCTTATCTCGGTCAGGCCGTTTATAATGTTTACCTGCATTACATTTATTGCATAATTTTCTCCGCCTAACGATACGATTACATATGTCCGTTCTGTTCCGGATTTTTTTCCTGTTGTGTTTTCCATGTTATCCTCCCTGCCGGGCATTGCCGGAAGCATCCGGCTGTAAAACAGAAACAGTATCAGTTTTTACAGCATCCTGGAAAAGCTGCGAGATCTCGTTTAGATTAAGCACGGACTGGATTTCCAGGAGTATTATAAAATTTTCCTGCATTTTTCCTATTCCGCGTATAAATTCCTTTCTGACATTCAGAGCGAATCCGGGTGATGCTTCAATGTCTTCATCTGCTATATCAGCGACTGTTTTAACACAGTCGTTCATCACGCCTATTTGGATGATTTCACCTTCCTGCTCGAGTTGGATTATAATAATGCTGGTCAGGGCTGTTATCGTGCTTTCATTATTGAAAAGCCTTTTATTAAGATCAATTACCGGTATTACATCTCCCCGAAGGTTAATGATTCCCTTTATGCAGGCAGGGGACCTAGGGACAGTGAATACCTTGCCGTACCTGTCGACCTCTTTAATGATGCTTACCGGTATTCCATAAATATCGCTGCCAAGCATGAAGGTCATATACTGGCTGTATCTTTTTTCATCTGCAACAATAACAGCTGAATTTTCTATTGTCATTTCTTCCATCATATAGACCTCTCATGAGAAATTTTCATAATCGGACGGGTCAACATTTTCAGGTGCGCTTTTAGTAGTAAGGCTTTCGTCCGTGGTTTCAGGTCTGGCATTTGCCACTGTCTTTTTTGCTGTTCCGGCTTTTTTTATAACGGGTTTCTTTGCCTGATTTTTTGAATACACATGCCTGGTTTTCATCCCTCCAGCCACGATTTCTTCTGTCTTGAAAAAGCTGATCAGTTCCTGAAGATCCTGTGCACTGTTGCTCAGCACCTGTGAGGTTGACGCGAGTTCTTCAGCTGCAGCAGCGTTTTGCTGTGTAACCTTGCTGAGTTCGTTCATACCGAGGCTTATCTGGTTAACTCCCGCATCCTGCTGTTTTGAAGCAGCAGTTATATCCTGGACCAGATCCGCGGTTGATTTGACAGAAGGTACAATTTCGTTTAAAAGCTTGCCTGCTTCATCCGAAATAGAAACGCTGCGGTTAGCCAGATCCCCGATCTCTTTTGACGCTATCTGGCTTTTTTCCGCCAGTTTTCTTACTTCAACAGCGACAACCGCAAAACCCTTTCCATGCTCGCCTGCTCGCGCTGCCTCAATGGCTGCATTGAGAGCAAGAAGGTTTGTCTGGTAAGCTATATCCTCAATGAGACTGATCTTGCTCGCAATGTCCTTCATGGCATTTACTGTTTCATTCACAGCTTTGCCTCCGTCAACTGCCTGCTGGGCTGTTTTTTGTGCTATAGTATCAGTCTTTTTAGAATTTTCTGTGTTCTGGGTTATTATCGCGCTGATCTCCTCAAGCGAAGAGGCTATTTCCTCCACGTTGGCAGCCTGTTCTGTGGATCCCTGGCTCATGCTTTCAGATGTTGCGCTTATCTCCTCTGAGGATGCTGCAAAATTGTTCGCGCTCTCGGTTATATCCGAGACCATTGCGGAGAGTTTGCCTATCATGCTGTTGGTTGACTGAACAACTTCGCCTACCTCGTCGCTGTACATTTTACCTTCATATTTCTTTGTGAGATCACCTTCCGATATATCTGCAAGAAGATCCTTGCACTTCTCAAGTGGCCGGAGTCTTTTAGCGATGAATATGTAAACAATAAAAGCGACTATCAGTACACCGATTACGGCGAAAATAATCATTGTTATTACCATAGAACGCGCCTGGTCTGAGACGTCGGATACATAGCCTGTCCCTACACACATAATGTTAAAATTACTGCTCCTGACAATGGAGGCATACTTCATTGCGCCTTCCCATTCATATTCTATAAAGGAATCATCTTTTATCTGCAAAAGATCTTTACCCCAATCTTGATCGTTGAGCCTCATTTTAAATATATATTCTTTGTTCGGATGAGCAATGACAACTCCTTCCTTATCAGTAATAAAAATATATCCTGTCTTTCCGATTTTTATATCTTTAATTAATAATTGTGAAAATGAACCCAGATCGAACGGCAGACCAACAATTCCTACAATCTTATCACCTTGTATGATAGGAGTAGTGACCAGTGTAACAACAGTAGTCCCATCGGGCGATTTTGCAGGCTTTCCGATGAATGGTTTGCCTTCAAGATTATTCTTGATATTTTCATCAAATCCGGCATTGCCCCATCTTAACCCTTGTTGTTTTTGATTGCCGCTCACTATTATTTTTGGATTTTTTTCAGCTGTTGAAATAAATACTTCTTCATAATATCCCGCTGTTTTAAATTTTGTTATTAACAATTCCTCTGCTGCCTTTGAACTTTTACCTGTAACAGCAACTTCTTTAACCACATTTAATTTAGATAGTTCCTTTGCAGTATTTAGCTGCTGCGTGAAAAAAACTTCTACTTGTGATTTAACGATTTTATTTTCGTTGACCATCTGATTGATATATAATTCCGTTAGCGCTCCGACTGAAGAATTATAAGAAGAATATGACAGCACCGCCGCTAATAGTATTATTAATAGAATTACAATTAGCGATAATAACAGCCTTAAACTTTTTACTTTTTCTATTATCATTTTACTCCTCCGAAAATTTTGTTATTAATATTATACAGAAAATAATCTAAACCGAACAAATCCGGAAATAATTGAAAAAATATGGTTTTGAGTTCAGGGTATTGTCTGTAATAAATAAAATAAATTTCATTACTAAGTATTATAGCGGGGTTCGTTGAAAAAGTCAAAGAAAGAAAAATTTTTTTGATAGGATTTATTTACTTTTAATTTACGACAGGCCGGATTAAAAAGAGTTGTTAAATGTTTATTCTGTTCTAAATTAAAAACCCTCTAAACATTAGAGGGTTTTTAATGAGCGGGTGACGGGAATCGAACCCGCGCTATCAGCTTGGAAGGCTGGAATTCTACCACTGAATTACACCCGCATATCCTATCACCAAAATATAAAATATTCGAAAGGAGTCAAGTAAATTTTATGTTTGAGGCATAACGTTTGATTGGAATTGTAAACCTGAAAGGCAATAAATGCTTGAATAAAAATGTATCATCCTTATCTGTTCCTGCCAGGGGATAGTAATGAATTTAGATAGAATAGCAGGAACATTCAGGGCGCTTAAAAACAGAAATTACCGTCTTTTTTTTACCGGCCAGGGAATTTCCCTGATAGGCACGTGGATGCAGCAGGTTGCCATGAGCTGGCTCGTTTACAGGATCAGCGGTTCTGCTTTTATGCTGGGCATTGTGGGATTCTGTAATATGATACCATCGCTTTTGCTTTTTCCTCTCACTGGCGTAAGCGCAGACAGATTCAATAAACGCAGCATACTTATACTAACACAGTCACTTTCGATGATACAGGCCTTTATTTTGGCAATGCTCGTTTTTTCCGGTCTGGTTGCTGTGTGGCATATCATTATATTAAGCACATTTTTCGGAATTGTTAATTCCTTTGATATGGCAGCAAGGCAGTCATTTGTCGTTGAGCTTATAGATAAACGGGAAGATCTGCCGAATGCTATCGCTCTTAATTCCACATTATTTAACAGTGCGCGGCTTATAGGGCCGACTATCGCAGGAATATTGATTTCTATTGTCGGGGAAGGTTTTTGTTTTCTGTTAAACAGCTTGAGTTATGTCGCGGTTATTTATGCGTTGATTCAGATAATTCTAAAATCCGGACAAAAAAAGTCGGGACGGCAAAATGCGCTGTATGATATTGTTGAAGGAGTAAAATATACTTTTGGATTTGCTCCGATCAGGATCATTATTTTTAACCTGGCCATTGTCAGCTTTACAGGCACATCGTTCATGGTACTTATGCCCGTATTTGCAAAAAATATTTTGCATGGAGATGCGCATACGCTCGGTCTTCTAACAGGAGCAGTAGGATTGGGCGCGCTTGCCGGATCCCTTCATCTTGCTTCCAGAAAAAAGATAATCGGGCTTGGACGCAATATGGCAGTAAACGGAATATTATTCGGTATAAGTTTATTCTTTTTTGCCGGATCGGATATACTCGCTTTATCATTATGTATGCTTGTTATCATGGGATACTCGATGATTACCATAATGGCGTCGAGCAACACTATTATCCAGACAATAGTAAAGGACTCCATGAGGGGCAGGGTTATGTCTTTCTACATACTAGCATTCGCAGGGGTCGCACCCCTTGGAAGTCTTACGACCGGAAGCCTGGCACACCTGGCCGGTCCTGTGATAGTTGTGGCCGGAGGAGGAATTCTTACGCTTCTCGGGGCTATATTTTTCCTATCCAGGTTATCCCGGATAAGTAAGTATTTTCGTCCAATATATATCGGGAAAGATATAATACCCGAGATGGCGCAGGGTATACAGAATGCAGATTCCATAACATCTCTTCAAAAGGAATAGTGTTTTTCCTTTCCCCTGGAACTGCAGCCTGAAAAATTATATGCAACAATGTGAATTTGATTGCATTATTTTTTTATATAATATAATATTATTCCTAAAATTTTGTTAACCTCAAACTGACGGTTCACTCTTTATAAATATCCGCTATTTCAATATGGAGACTGATATGGCAAATATTAAAAAGTTTCGCGTATTGCCTTATTTACCTGAAACATTAAAGCCGCTTTTAAAGATTGCTCAAAATATGTCATGGATCTGGAATTTTGAGGCTATTGAACTGTTCCGCAGGCTTGATATGGAGACGTGGCGGGTAGTAGATCATAATCCTGTAGCTTTGCTTGGCCGCCTTTCCCAGAAGATAATGGATGATGCGGCAGAGTCCGAAAGTTTCATAGCGCATATGAAAATTGTTGAAGAGGAATTGGAGTGGCATTTAAGCAAAAAGACCTGGTTTGATGAAAATAAGGAAGGGTATGAAAATACCGAAATCGCGTATTTCTCTGCTGAATTCGGGCTTCATGAATGTCTGCCTATATATTCCGGCGGGCTCGGCGTGCTCGCAGGCGATCATTTAAAGTCCGCGAGCGAGCTGGGATTGCCTTTGACCGGTGTAGGCTTATTATATAAATTGGGATATTTCCATCAGTATTTGAATGTTGACGGGCTTCAGCAGGAAAAATTTCCGGAAACTGATTTTAATAATATTCCTGTAAGGCTTCTTAAGGACGCAGGTGGCGAAATTTTATATATAAAGGTCGAATATCCCGGCAGGGATGTATTCGCGCAGATATGGGAAGTGCTAATAGGAAGAATTAAGCTGTATTTACTGGATACTGACATTGATAAAAATTCCAGCGATGACAGGACGATAACGCATCAGCTTTACGGCGGTGATAATGAAATGAGAATTAAGCAGGAGCTCCTGCTGGGAATCGGAGGTGTGCGCGCTCTGAAATCGATCGGAAAGAAAATTACAGTGTATCATATGAACGAAGGACACTCGGCCTTTCTCAGCATTGAAAGGGTGCGCTCTGCAATCAGGGATTATGGTTTGTCTTTTGACGAAGCCATGATCAATGTAAGCTCAAACAATGTATTTACAACTCATACTCCTGTGCCTGCAGGGAACGACAGATTTGAGCCGGATCTAGTGGAGAAATATCTTTCATGTTATATTAAGGAAATGGGACTTAAGAAAGAGGAGTTCCTCGCCCTTGGACGCGAAGATCCGTCGGATAAAGAAGAATCTTTCTGCATGACGGTACTGGCAATAAAGACGGCGGCATCATGCAATGGAGTATCAAAACTTCACGGTGCGGTATCCAGAAACATGTGGAAAAAAATATGGCCGTCGCTTCCTGTGCATAATGTTCCTATAACTCATATTACAAACGGGATACAGACTCTGTCATGGACATCAGATGAAATGATGAGAATCCTGAACAGATATCTCGGCCCCCGCTGGATAGATAATACTGTGGATAAAAAAATCTGGCTGAATGTTGATTCAATCCCGGAATCCGAACTCTGGAGATGCAGGGAAAGGCTGAGAGAAAGGCTTGTCGGATTCGCGAGAAGAATTTTAAAAGAACAGCTCAGAGCAAGAGGGCTGCCAAAATACGAAGTTGCTATGGCCGAGGCCGTTCTTGACCCGGAAGCGCTTACTATCGGGTTCGCAAGGAGATTTGCTGCTTATAAAAGAGCTACGCTGATTTTTAAAAACATGGCAAGACTGGAGAAAATTCTTTTAAATAAGGAAAGGCCGGTGCAGATTATTTTTTCCGGAAAAGCCCATCCCAGGGATAATATGGGAAAAGAACTGATCAAGCATGTAGTGCGGCTGGC
>JAFGSG010000108.1 GCA_016934735.1 Spirochaetota bacterium
AAAAATACATATTCATCAGAAAGGCGCGTTACCTGCAAATGAGCGGTTATAATCTGTATATATCGCAATACATGACTAAAAGAGCCTCTGCTTTATCAACCCCGGGAGTTAAAAAAATATCCCGCTTCCGGATATATCCTAACGGCAATAAGCGTATGTTCCCCTCCGTTTCAGCTTCGAATATAAGCCGAACCGTACAGATAAAGCCCTTTATGTTTCATAAACACTGTCCCGGATAACAATTAACTCTTTAAGTGAGTTTATTATAAATGCTATCTCTAGAACTCTTGAAATTGATAAGCGATATAAAAAGGGGTGGTTCAGGTCATATTGATAGTAAAAAACAGGTATGTTCAAAAAGCGTGGCTGATATACTCAACTCTTCTCAAGCCCCAGTTCGCTTGCGAAAAGAGAAAGGCTTCCATCGGCCGATTTATGATGCACTATGTAAAGATTATCCTTTGCTCTTGTAAGTGCTACATACAGGAGCCTTCTTTCTTCTTCTATATCGGCCGATGCATCCGGAATAATTTTATCCGACAATCCTGCAATTATTACAGAGCCGAATTCCAGTCCCTTTGAAGAATGCATGGTCATGTATTTTATTACATCAACATCCGGGCTTCCGTCAATTGCCAGTTTTTTCCTGATATAATCTTCCTGCCAGTTATTTCTATAGATCAGAGCTGTATCATCTAAATTGATTTTATCTTTTTCAAGTATGGAGCGGATCACACTGACTTCTTCATCAATGCTATTGACGCAAAAATTTTTTATAGTGCCGCCCCCTCCCCTCACAGCCTTTAATTTTTTCCTTGTCCTGTATTTGTTTTTCCTTATAAAGTTATTTGAAAGCTTAATGATCTCTTTTTTTGAACGATAATTTACGCTGAGTTTATAAATTACTGCATCCGGAAAATATTTCCTTAATCTGACTATATAATCAATTCTGGACCCGCGAAATCCATATATTGACTGCCAGTCGTCCCCTACCAAAAATAAATTCGGATTTTTCTCATCCACCATCAGTTTGATAAGTTTTAAATTATCTTCAGATGTATCCTGAAACTCATCAATAAGTATATATTTATACGTATTTGCAGCCTGTTCCCTTATTGTCTTATTATTCGAAAGCATATCGATGGCAAACCGCATCATATCGCTAAAATCGATCAAATTATGAGATATTTTATACTGCCGGAATCTTTGCTCAAAATCGTCCAGCTCTTTTATTATGCCGAGGTCATTTAACTTTCCCAGACTGTGCTTATCCAATCTCCTGTTTTCCAGCAATCCGGACGCAACATCAAGCGGAATGCCCAAAAAACGATCTTTTGAATTACGAAGCAGATCCATCTGTAATTTATTTTTTTCTTCCTGATCAATAACTTCAGGAAAATGTTTAAAGCCGCTGGAATAAAAAAATGCATTGGTGTTTTCCCTAAGAAAATTCAGACAGAAAGAATGAAATGTACCGGAGCTTATCCCATCTGCATCACTGCTTATTCCGGATTTCACCCTCTCTTTAATTTCCTGAGCTGCTTTATTGCTGAAGGTAAGAATGAGAATATCTTCCGGCTCAGCTATACCGTGGTTAATAATATTCTTCACTTTTTCAATTATAGTCTTTGTTTTTCCTGTACCCGCACCTGCGATAACCAGACTGATACCGCCGGCCGGCAGAGACGCGAGATATTGCTGTTTATTAAGCAAAGTCATTATTACAAACCTTTTATAGCTTATTCTGTCGCTATATATTAAAAGTATTACAAGTTATCTCAAAATTATGTGCTTTTCGGATTGTGTATTAAAATTTCTTTTGTTATAAAACCCGGCCGGTACCTGCAGAAAGACATTTCTTATACCAGAGCGATTTTTTATCTCTTTCCAGCTTTGAGTAAATACAACCGCAGTAATTCTGCCTGTAAAATCCGTATGCCTTTGAAAGCTCCAGGGACTTTTTAAATCCGTCATTCTTCTTGAAATCCGCCTCAAGGAATTCAATACCGAATTCCATACTGAGTTTTTTCCCTAAAATGTTTATCCTGGCCGCGTCCTTATGCGGGCTTATCGATAAAGTTGTTGTGACCATGTCAATGCTGTTTGCAGCCGCATACTCGAAAGACCGTCTTAACCGGACTTCGTAGCATAACCAGCACCTTTCCGATCTTTCTCCTGAAAATCTGTGCTCTTTCACTACAGAAGTCCAGCTTTTCGCGTCATATTCACCTATAGAAAGTTTAACTTTCTTAAGGCCGCAAAAATTTTTCAGTTCTTCAAGTCTTTTATTATATTCTGTCAGGGGAGCGATATTAGGATTATAAAAAAACGGGATTATACTGTATTGTGATTCCAGTAATTCATAAACATATCCGAAACATGGAGCACAGCATGAATGCAGCAGTAATCTCATTTTAAGAACTTGGAAATAAATTTATTAAGCTTTTTCGATTTATCAGGGTAAGTCTGCGAATCAAGCCAGGCTAATAGATCGGTACTGACGCCTTTTGGAGAATTATATTCATGATGAATAATATAATTTGCAATGATATATTTTACCTGATTAAATATCATTTCAGCTTTCGTAAGCTCACACGGGGACGGACCAAGCATTTCGGCTATTTTAACAATTATGTCATGCTTGTTCATTTCCATCAATTCCTTTCTGTAATTATCCCCGAAAATGCATTTGCACAGAAATACATTTTCATCATGATCCGGCCGGCCGGAATTGTTTTTTTCATTAAAAATACTTAATTCCATAATTTTAAACTGCCTTTTAAATAAAAATATAAAATGATATTTCATTTTAAAATAAACAAATCTTAATCTAATGTCAAATAAAGATAAAAATTTTCTTTCATTATTTAAGAGCTCATTTTAATCTCCGGTAAATTTGCTCCCATGTTTAATAAATCATAATTTATTTAATAAATAGATATGTTTCTCAACTGGGAATCAGCATTAATATTCCCCCCTCTCAATAAAAAATGAGTTATGAAACAACTCTAATATAAATGTTTATTCAGGAAAGATACTGCATAGAATTAAAATTTCTCTATAATAATTTTAAATTATTCCGATAAATATTATGAGACATAAAGCAATAAATAGATGTCTGATGTAAAATTTAATTACTGAAGGTGGGTATGCGTAAGAAAAAAAGTAATTTTAAGTCGCTTTTAAACAAATATCTGGACATTAAAGGCCTTGATATAGTCGTATTGCTTGATAATGGAAAGGAAGTCGAAATTTATAAAAACCGCAAACTTGTAAAAAATGAAATAGTATACTCTGATAAACACAATAAAGAACTCAGAATCCCTATTGGGAAGATAAAATCAATTGATCTTTATGCCGCATAAAATCTGATAAAAAATCTATAAACTATATGTTAATTTAACGGAATTCAGTACGGAAATGTTAGGACCGATCGAGGCTTTTTTGTAAAGAATGTTTCCGGTAAAGCGATGCGGATTTATCATATACGGAAAGCCGGCATTAATAATGCCATGGCATATAAAACCCTCTAAAAAAATCCCCATTAAATAAATATCATTTCCCCCTGTTTTTTCATTTGACATAATTAAGCCGTAAGGCTTAATATCCTGTTTCAGGATGGAATCATTAGAAAGAAAAGACCTGCTCGATATAGAATCTCTCAGTACTGAAGAGATAGAACTCATTTGCAATTCCGCGAAATATTTCAAAGACCTTTTTACCCGTTCAGTTAAAACCGTACCTGTTCTGCGAGGCAAGACAGTATGCTGTCTTTTTTACGAACCATCCACCAGGACTAAAATAAGTTTTGAGCTTGCTGCAAAGAGGCTTTCCGCTGACCTGATTAATGTAACTGTTGCCACATCAAGTGTAGTCAAGGGGGAATCGCTGATTGACACTGTCCACACCCTTGAGGCCATGAAGGCGGACTATATTGTTATCCGGCATGCGGCGTCTCTGGCGCCGCATTTTTTATCTAAAAACATAAAGGCTTCGGTCATAAACGCCGGGGACGGATTTCACGCTCATCCGACGCAGGGTTTGCTCGACGCATACTCAATACTGGAAAGAAAAGGCAGCCTGCAGGGTCTGCATATAGGCATTGTCGGGGATATCAAGCACTCCAGAGTAGCAAGGTCTGATATCTGGACGTTTAAAAAGCTTGGCGCAAAAGTAACGCTGTGCGGCCCGCCCACGCTTTTACCGGATGAGTTCAGCATTTATGGCGTTGATATAACCTATAACCTTGATGATATACTTCCCGATCTTGACGCAGTAAACATGCTCCGCATCCAGAAGGAAAGACAGCAGGGTTCTCATTTCCCTTCACTCAGAGAATATCACCGCCAGTTCGCGCTTACAACTGAACGTTTAAAAAAATGTAAAAAAGACATTGTTGTTATGCATCCTGGGCCCATGAACAGGGGAATTGAGATTGACGACATGGTTGCTGACAGTCCCAATGCTATTATAAACGAAGAAGTCACCAACGGGGTGGCTGTACGTATGTCGATTTTTTACCTGCTTTCGGGCGGGAAGCCGCTGGAGGAAATTGATAAGGACTGACCTCACCCCCGGCCTCTCTCCCGGACAGGAGAGGAAAAAAACATATGTTTCTCAGGGGCTCAAAAAATTCAGTTACCAATAGGGAGAACTAAATATATTTAAATGAACATTCTAATCAAAAACGGCAAAGTAATAGATCCTGCGTCAAATCTTGAAAAAGACCTCGATGTCCTTATAGAGAATAATATCATTAAAAAAATTTCAAAGGATATTAAAGCGCCCTCTGATAAAGAAACAATGCTGGTAGACGCTTCAGACTGCATAGTATTGCCGGGACTTATCGACATGCATGTGCACTTCAGGGAGCCGGGCAGAGAAGACATTGAGACCATCATGGGCGGGTCTGAGGTTGCTGCAAAAAGCGGCTTTACAACAGTATGTACAATGCCGAACACTATTCCCGTGATCGACAATTTAGCGCTAGTGAGATTTATAATATTCGAAGCTGAGCGCGGCCCCATCAATGTCCTCCCGATCGCGAATATAACCAAAGGTGCTCTCGGGCAGGAGATCACCGAAATGGGCGAGCTTGTTAAGTGCGGCGCAGTAGGCTTCTCCGATGACGGAGTTCCTGTAATGAGTTCCATACTGATGAGAAGAGCTCTCGAATACGCCAGAATGATAAACGCCCCCATTATCACGCACTCTGAAGATCTGAATTTATCCGACAAAGGCATTATGAACGAAGGATACAATTCCGTTCTGCTCGGTCTAAAAGGCATACCCAATGAAGCCGAAGAAGTAATGATAGCAAGGGACGTTATACTTGCAAGGCTGGCAAAGGGCAAGCTGCACGTAGCGCATGTATCGTCTGCCGGTTCTGTTGAGATCATTAGAAGAGCAAAGGAGGAAGGCGTTAACGTAACATGTGAAGCAGCGCCGCATCACTTTTCCCTGACTGACGACGCGATTAAGACCCATCTATCTATGGCTAAGATGAATCCTCCGCTAAGGACGGAAAAGGACAGACTCGCAATCATTGAGGGATTAAAGTCCGGAGTCATTGACGCGATCGCTACTGATCACGCGCCGCATCTCAACAACGAAAAAATGCAGGAGCTTGAATACGCACCGTTCGGAATTATCGGGCTTGAGACTGCTGTGCCTCTTGTGATCACCAAACTGGTCAATGAGCACAATTTCTCTTACATTGAAGCATTCAAAAAGCTTACAATAAATCCTGCTAAAATTCTGAATATTGACGCAGGCGAATTGAAGGAAAACAAAACAGCGGACATTACAATTATTAACCCAAAGAAAAAAATACATATAGACGAAAAATTTATTATATCAAAATGCAAAAACACGCCTTTTCTAGGGCAGGATCTTTTCGGGTCAATAGAATATACAATTTGCAACGGAAAGATTGTGTTCAGGAATAACTGAAATATCAGTCCGGATCGTTATAACCACAGCCTTCATAAGGACTTAGCGGCTCATTCCTATCAAGCGATTTTACATCTTCATAATAAGGGAAATCCCTGCACATGCGAGGCCTTATCTCGTAAATTGAACATGCCGGTATGCCGTCAGAGTCATGCGAAAAATGCCTGCATCTGTAATGATACGGTAAATCTTCCTCTGGATTTTCATGTTTAAATTCCAGCATTGGATAGATCAGATAAATCTCGGAGAATGAAGGGTCAATTGACTTCATTTGCTTCCAGTAATTGTAGGCGCGTTCAAGCATCTCGGGCGATTCAGCAAGCCTCACGTCCTGACAGCAATAGCCTCTGCGTTTGCATGTTTTCATAGTTTGCTGCTACTCTTTTATTCTGCAGCTTACGGATATCCCTTCCCCGCTGCCTTTTTCTATGTAAGTACGAAAACCGGAATTTCTCTTTAAATACTCAAGGAATTGATTGATATTTGACTGTCCCGCCCAGAGTACGTTGTGGGCAGTAAAACATCCATTAATACTTATCTTTGGTTCCAGTATTTGAAAATATTTTACATACCAGTCCTTATCAGCATCACAGAAGACAAAATCGACAGGACCTTTAATGAGAGGTACGATGTCATGCGCATCACCAAGACGCACGTCTATATAATCAGAAACACCGGCCTTTTTAAAATTCTCCAGAGCTGTATTGTAACGCCCTCTGTCTATTTCGATCGTGATCACTTTACCGCCCGTCTTTGCCGCTGCCCATGCAAGCCAGATTGTCGAGTGACCGGTTGATGTGCCGATCTCAACAATGTTTTTGTATTTTCCCTTGAGCACAAGCATGTAAAGCACTTTGCCGTCCTCGTATGATATGTTCCAGCCAGACCATGAGCCGCGCGCGTTGTCAAGAAAGACCGACACCTGTGCGTCGAGTTTTGAATCAGCAGATGTCTGAGAATACAACACACCGATCGCGCAAAGGCAAAGAATGCCTGCGGCTAATATTGCATATATTATCATCCTTTTTCTCATAGATGCCGGTTTTCAATAAAATGTTATACGTAATTATCAAAATACCCCCCTTCATGTCAATCCAAAATACCCGGCAGCAAAAACTATCCCGACAAATTTAACAATAGCATAATATTTTTCTTGAATTTTTTTTGTTTGATTATAACTTTAAATTAATACAATACTACCTCTTAATAAAACAGCACAGGAGCACAATATGGCTAATAAGGACGGCAGTTCTGCCGCTGAACTATTTGATTCCAATAAGGGACTTGCTTTTGACGACTTTATTATTCTGCCGGGATTTATTGATTTTAATCCTGAAGAGGTATCTCTTGAAACAAATTTAACAAAAAATATTAAAATAAAAAAACCACTTACATCCAGCCCGATGGACACAGTAACGGAATCCAGAATGGCAATCGGGCTTGCTCTTCTGGGAGGGGTTGGATTCATTCATTATAATAACACAATAGAAGAACAATTTATTGAAATAAAAAAAGTTAAAAGGTTTGAAAACGGCTTTATTACCAATCCGATCGTACTTACCCCGGAACACAGAATATCCGAAATCGACAGGATAAAATCAAGATATGGATTCTCCAGTATTCCGATTACCGAGAATGGAAAATTGAATTCAAAACTGCTGGGCATTGTTACAAACCGCGACATTGATTTTGAAACCGACAGGAATAAAAAATTAGGCGAAGTAATGACAACTGAACTGGTTACCGCGTTCCAGGGCATATCGTTAAAAGAGGCAAATGAAATTCTTAAAAGATCCAAGAAGGGAAAACTCCCGATCATTGATAAAGACGGAAATCTGGTTTCTTTAATGAGCAGGAACGACCTGCACACCAACAGGGAATACCCGACAGCCTCAAAGGATGAAAAAAAACAGCTTATGGTCGGCGCTTCCATATCCACCAGAGAAGAATCAAAAGAGAGACTCGATGCATTAGTAAACGCAGGTGTAAACATCGTTATAATCGATTCGGCTCAGGGCAACTCGGTGTTTCAGATTGACATGCTGAAATATATCAAAAAAAAATATCCAGAGATAGATGTCATTTGCGGCAATGTTGTTACAGAAGATCAATGCGCTAATCTCATTAAAGCAGGAGCGGACGCTCTTCGCATAGGCATGGGGCCTGGATCGATCTGCACAACACAGACAACAATGGCTGTGGGCAGGGCGCAGGCAAACGCTATTTACAGATGCGCGAAGTTCGCAAAAAAAAGCAGCGTTCCTGTAATAGCAGACGGGGGCATAGCGAACATAGGGCACATCGCAAAAGCGCTCGCGCTCGGAGCTTCCACAGTGATGATGGGGTCCATGTTCGCGGGTACGGATGAAGCTCCCGGTGAATACTTCTATGAAAACGGCGTGCGCCTGAAAAAATACAGGGGCATGGCCTCGCTCGAAGCGATGAAAGAGGGCGGAGAAAAGAGATACTTTGCAGAAGACTCAAAGATAAAGGTTGCGCAGGGTGTTTCCGGAGCGGTAATGGATAAGGGGTCGCTTTTTGATTATGTGCAGTATTTAATTCAGGGATTAAAGCACTCATTCCAGGATATGGGAGCAAAGGATATACCTAAACTCCACGAGTTGTTATACTCTAATGAACTTCGATTTGAGCTGAGATCTTTGTCCGCACAGATGGAAGGCGGCGTGCACGATATGTATTCTTATACCAAGCCGAAGTATTCATAACCCTATTGACTTTTCTTCCATTATTAAAAGAAAAATACTCATCTTGGTTAACTTTTTATTTGAGTTTGCCCTTGAAAGCAACGTTATAGCTAAATAATCATCATATTTTGCCATTATTTGAGCTGAGATAAGTCAGTCTTGATAAAGAAAGATACATACTTAATACAGAAAAGGCCATAAAATATGCTTTTTAAATGCACCAATAATCCATGAAAGCTAAACTTCCCATACTCATGATCATACCGCATGGCGGCCGCACAGTGCCTGATGAGCTGTCCGGGCATGAACAAATAGATGAATTCGGAATATTTATCGAATCCGACGCCTGTGCAAATGAACTGTTTAATATTCACGATGTCTTCACAAAAGCAAACACGCATATCTCCCGTCTTTTTATCGATCTTGACAGGCCTGACACAATGCTTCCCCCGAATTTTCCGGATGGAGTTATTAAAAAAGAATCACAGGGGGGCAGAAAAATATTTAAAGAAAAAATATTCCCGGATGAAATAGCAATAAGGAATATACTTAACAGGTATTACACACCGTTCCATAAATCGATACAGGAAGCAGTCTCCGACAATGAAATACAATTTATTTTAGAATGCCACACAATGATGCCCGTAGGCCCGAGACATGCAGCAGACGCGGGCCGTCCAAGGCCTCTTATCAATGTTGAAAATACCATCAAAACCAGTGTTAGAACGATGCGTACCTGTCCGGCAGAAACGGCAGAAAACTTTCTCTCATGTTTTAAAAAATATTTTAACAATGAAGACTGCACAGTTTCTGAAAAATTTTCCATTAATAATCCGCTTTCCGACGGCTGCATACTTGAAACATACGGCCAGACAAAAATCCCCATGCTGAGATTTTCTATTTCTACTTCATTGTATTTAAATGACAAATATTTTGACTATGATTCCCTGACAGTAGACAATCTGAGGATCAAAGAACTGAATGGAAGGATTTTATCCGGAATAGAAAAATTCGCATTAAAATATCTGTAATTTATATCAAAATACCTCTTAAAAACCCGTACAATAATAAAAATCCGGTATTTTATCTTGCTTTTTGAAATATAATTAATATCATTAATTTGATATAGCACAATGACGATATTATTATGAGGTGTCGGCTATGAACAAAAAACGATTATTAATAACCTTTCCTATATTATTTTTATTATTTTCCCTGAGTGAAAATCTTTATTCACAAAAGAATAAAGAAGAAGACAACTTCAAAAAAGCGGTTAAATATTTTTATCAGAAAAAACTTGAAATGGCTGAGATACTACTTCAGGAAGAAGTAAAAAAGAATCCTGAAAACAGTCTCGCATATTCATATCTTGGAGATATCTTTTTCGAAAAAAAAAGATATGACGGAGCCATGACTCTTTACAGAAAAGCTCTGGAAATTGACCCTAAAGGTGCGGAGAATTATTTCCGGATCGGACAGATCTATTATTATAAAAAAGATTCTGAGAAAGCTATAGATAACTTTAACCTGTCATACAAGCTTGATAAAAGTCTGAAGTTCGCGTATTACCATATTGGCCTGAGTTATTTAATGCTGAAGCGGGATAAATATGCAACCATTGAGAGCTGGGAAAATTTTTTAAAGATCGCGCCGGAGGATGTTCAGTACAGCAGAATACAGCGTGCGATAGAACTGCTGCGCGATCCGAATTTCGTTCTGCCGCCGCCGGGCAGCGACATTTCAATCGAGGAAGCGCTTCATCTCGGCGGTTCTCTGCTGGAATCTGTTGACCGTAAAGCAAGTGAACGGGCAGCAGGGCATGAAACCAAGAAGACCAAAACAAAACTTGAAGGCATTTACAAGGACGATCTGCCGTAATCGCAGCACACTGCATAATTTTTAAATATTATTTCATATTTGATTAAAATCAACATGAGCAGTATCTTTTACTAACAGGAGGAAATTATGACATACTATGACAGATACAAAGGAGTTAAATACGGAGCCATAGCTGTGGTTATTCTGGCTTTGCTTATTGGAGGCGGATATTTTTTATTAAGGGGACCGGGCGAAACCACAGGAGACATTCAGGATCTGCGCTTGCAGCAGATAGAACTTTACAAAAAAATTCTTGAGACTGACCCGAAAAATACGGGAATACTTGTTAAGATAGGGAGCCTTTACAAGGATATGGGAGAGCTTGACAAAGCGATAGACTATTTTAAGAAAGCTCTAACTATAGATCCGCAGAATTATGAAGCTCTGAACGAACTCGGACATGCCTATGCACTTAAAGGCGATTATGACAATGCGATCAGGACCCTTGAGCTTGCAAAAAAATATTTTCCTAAGTATCCGAAGGCGTACAACAGGCTGGGAAACGTTTTTGACGATCAGGAAAAATTGAAAAAGGCTCTGGCTGAATATAACAAAGCCAGGAAGATTGCTCCAAAGGATCAGGAAAGCTACTGGAATATCGCAAGACAGCGTTTAAAAAAAGGAGATAAGAAGGGCGCTGTAGCGATCATAATGGAAGGCATTAAGGCAAACCCGAAGGATCCGGAAGGCTATTTCAACCTGGGCCGCGTATACATGGAAACAGGCGAATACAATAAAGCAAAGCAGGCCTTTGATAAAGCCATTTCCTTAAATCCGAAAAGGTCAAAATATCACGTCGGCCAGGGCAATGCAAATGTCAGGCTCGACAGGATAGATGATGCGATCACTTCATTCGAAAATGCGCTTAAAGCCAATCCCAATGACGCAGCAGCGCTTGAAAGGCTTGGGGACATCTACGCAAAACTCGGTGACTGGGCAAAAGCTGCGGACTATTACAGAAGGGCGCTGGGATATAACAGCAGAGACAAAAATCTAAGGGACAAATACGCGCTTGCCCTTAAGATGCTGAATAGTTCAAATAAAATTGCTGCTGTTGATAAACCGGAAGCATTTCCAAAAACAGATAAAAATGATATTAGTGCACCGGATGATAAACCTGCACCTAAGATTGCCAATAAACAGCTTCCTAAAAAGGACGATTTAACTGATGATACAGCACCAAAAATCCCGCCTAAGCCCAAAGATGATAAATCCGAAGCTAACAAATGGAGAGAACTTGGGGACAAGCTGAGGATGGAAAAAAAATACGATGCAGCTCTTAACGCGTACAGGAAAGCCGTTGATATAGACAACAACGACGATCATTCCCATTACTGGCGCGGCAGAATATATGACCATGGTGAAATTTACGATGAAGCAAAAAAATCGTATCAGGGCGCAATAATAGCTAATCCGAAGCGCGCTGATTCCTTTTACAGGCTTGGGCTCATTTATTATATGGAGAATAAATACAGCGAAGCTGTTAAGGCCTTTGACAGAGCGGTTAAAGAACAGCCTGTCTTTCCAAAAGCCTATTATTCAAGAGGGCTTTCGTATATTAAATTAAACGATACCGGACAGGCAATAAAGGATTTAAAAAAATCCTTACAGCAGGACCCGACCCTTGACAGGGCGCATTTCAATCTGGGTGACATTTATTTAAAAAGCAAAAACTACAATGATGCGCTTACTCATTTCACTGAAGATTTAAAGCTAAGGCCTGATAATCCGGACACTGTTTTCAAGGTAGCGGAGACATATCATGAGATGGGCTCATTTAACAATGCAGTCCAGTTTTATCAGAAAACAATACAGCTCGAACCTGAATATTATCAGGCTTACTTTAATCTCGGGCTTGTCTCAACACAGCAGAAAAAATATACTGAAGCAATAGGCATCTTAAATAGAGCACTGGAATTAAAGAAGGATGATCCGGCTACATTATACGAACTCGGCAAGGCCTATGAAGCCGGCGAAAACCAGGGCAAGGCTATCGAGTATTATCAGAAAGCCATTACGTCCAATCCCAATTATACTAAAGCCTACATAAACCTTGGAAATCTCTATATGAACAGCGGATTGAACGACAAAGCTATTCAGCAATATAAGAATGCCACCCAGAATGATCCGAAATCCTTTGACGCTCATTTTAATCTTGCAAAAGCATACAGGGAATCGAACCTGTTCGATGAAGCGGTGGAAGAATATAATACTGCAATCAATATTAATCCTGTAAATTCCAGGGCTCATTTCTTCCTCGGTATAACATACAGAGATAAGCAAATGTATAACGAAGCCGTAAAATCACTTGACAGATCTGTTAAACTCGACTCCCGGCTTTCGGATGCGCACGAGGAACTCGGAACCATATATTACCGGAATCTTAAAAACAACTCAAAGGCGGTTTACCATTACGAGAAACTGCTGGCGATGAAGCCTGATCATCCGAACCGCGACAAGATACAGGATATAATAAATATGCTGAAGGGAAAATAACTATAGAGCAATTTTTTTCCATCGGCAAATAACTTCATTGCGGGGGCTAACAACCATCCGCCCCTGCAATACTCAGGATAAAACAACATGAAATATTTTTTCGCAATAGTATGCATTTTAATTACGGTTACCCTTTCGGGATCTCTCAAGTGTACAATTAAATATTACGACACCAATAAACTTTTAAACGATTACACGACTGAAGGCTTTCTTGACAGGGACCATTATCAGGTGATCACAACAGGGAAGCCGGACAAAGGTTCCAAAGGACTTGTAGCTTCGCGCGAGAGTGCGCTTAAAAACGCCAAAGCAATTATGAACGACAAAATAATTGAAAGCCTTGTTAATTATAATCTGAATTATCATATAAATAAGTTAAAAATTAAAAATGTGAATGATATTAAAAATTTAACTGAAGTTAAAATTCAATTGTCAGAGAAGTTTCAGGATTTTTTTCAGTACGGAAATACGGCATTTGAGTATTATAATTTTGATAATTCCGCTGTTCTGGTTTACAGATTATTTCAGGACGATCTCATCGAGAAAGTCGAATCAATAAAGCCTTCTCTGATGTTAAAAAATGACAAGAAAGAAACAAAGGCCGCCTCGTCCGGATAAATGATGCCAATTTAACATCCTGCATAATCGAAGGATTGAAAATATTTCAAGTTCATCGTTCTTCTTCAGCTGTAATAAAATTCCCCGGGGCAAGCCCCCGATGCCACCGCACTTCAAAAACAGGATCGTTGTTCAAAAACCATAGTTTACCATATTTATTACAACATTGTAAACTTATGACCTATTTAGAATTCATTTAAAAAATAATCTTTGCATTAATATTTAATAAATATAATATGGCATTATGTTTTTATCGATATAATATTGTTCAGGAATTAATTTAATTCTTACAAAAATATAAATAAGAGGATTTAATCAAGCTATGGAAGATAAAATTAAAATAATCGGCGAAAGTCTTTACAGGTTCCAGTCTGCCGTAAATGAGAGCGGATCCACACTTGAGGATTTCATAACAGAAAATTATTCAGGCAAATGGATATCGGATGATCTTTACAATGTTATGGCAATCAGGACAACATTCGTAAACTCAATGAACCAGTTCCTCGTAAAAGAAGGACTTTTCAACCTGGAAAAAGTAATGCTGAGCATTATAACCGATCCCCTCGCGCATGACATTGAGCATACACCCTCTATCGACTACAAGGGGCACACGTACCTGACAACGCACAGCATGATTTACAGCAAATTCCTTGCTTGCTCGAATCCGCGGATAAAAGGCATATTTGTCGACTCCCCGAACATCCGGCTCGAAATAGAAAGCCCGACAGGGGTACAGCGCGGAAAATACCTTGCCGATTTTTCCCAGATGGATATTGAGTTAAAACGAGGCAGGAATATTACTCTCGAAGAATATTATAATAAACAGCAAATGGTCATGGATATTCTTAATGAAGACATGCTTAAAATTAAAAACTTCTTCGAAAGAATGATTGGATTTGCATGCGAAGAAATAAATAAAATTAACGGCCAGAGTTTAAAGGATCTTGGTGTTATTATAAATGTACCGAAAGTTCCTTTCCCCAGCTTTCACAGGGATGACCTTGTGAAAAAATACGGCCTCAGGAATCATGAAGAAAAAGCCGGTATGGACACTGACTCGCAATTCTTCTGGATAACAGGCTTACTCAGGGAAAATTACGACTTGGTATATCCTTATCTGTTCTCCGACGGGAAAAAAGTCGATCAATCAAAAATAAAATCGCAAAATATTTTCAATTATGATTTGATTGCCAAAAGCATAGACGCAAGAACAGGCAGACATACTCCCGCAAAGGAAATATTATCCGGCGCGATCAGGGAATGGCTATATGAGCCTATTGTCGAAAGAATCATTGACAACAAAATATTGCCCGCCCGTCCGGTGATTGCAGATGGCAATATAAAAAATATTGATGAACTCGGCGGCTATGGCCCGTTTTTACACTTTGCATCAATGAAAGATGAAAACGGCAGGCCGCTTTTCCCGGATACGTTCGGCGGAGGCATTGGCATTGAGCGAACTTTGTATGCTCTTCTGCGCGGGGAAAAGATCAGCATTGTGGATGACGTTACCTTTTTCGGCAAGAACCCGGACTCGCATCCGCTGTATTTGTATTAGAACGCGTTATAAGCCGCTTAAAAAATAGTTATCTCAAAAGTATTTTTTCTTGATAAAATGTAAGACATTACAAAATTTTGAGGTATATTCTAGTTATTCCTGCTTATAATCTGGATATAATCACGGCGCGGGGATACGTTTTTATAAGCCGGCCTGATGATACGCCGCGCATTGAATGAAAGCTCCTCAATCCTGTGAGCGCACCAGCCCGCAATACGCGACATGGCAAACAAAGGAGTATATACAGCTTCCTTTATCCCGATACAGTTATATACAAAGCCGGAATAAAAATCGACATTGGCACATACTCTTTTTGCAGTCTTTAAACCTTTGTATTTATAAAAAATTTTAGGCGCCAGGTTTTCTATCATTGAGTATAATTCAAATTCTTCCAGCCTGTCCTTTTCAATTGCCAGTTCCATAGCCTGTTCTTTCAGCAGTCTGGCACGCGGATCGGAAATAGTATAAACAGCGTGGCCTATACCATAGATTTTACCAGAGTGGTCATATGCTTTTTTATTAAGTATTTTATACAGATAATCTGTAACCTCTATCTGATTGTCCCAATGTCTCACATTCTGCTTGATATCCTCCATCATGCCCAGTACTTCATGATTTGCGCCTCCGTGCAAAGGGCCTTTCAATGAGGCAATCGCCGAAGCGATGGCCGAATATGTATCAGTGCCCGTTGAACTTGTAACGCGGATAGTAAATGTGGAATTGTTCCCGCCGCCATGTTCAGCATGCAGTACAAGCGAAAGATCAAGCACATCCGCTTCGAGCTTAGTATATTTATCCTGTCCTTTGAGCATCAACAGGAAATTTTCCGCAGTGCTGAGCCTGGGATCAGGATGGCGGAGAGAAAGGGTCTTGTTTTGGAATGCATGCCTCATAGTATGATAGGCATAGGCAATAATAACCGGAAGTTTTGCAATAAGGTTCATCGACTGCTTAACAAGATTCTGAATCATTGTATCTTCGGCTTTATCATCGAGCGCGTATAATCCAAGGACTGAGCGGGCCAGGATGTTCATGATATCCGGGCCCTTAAGGTTAAGAATCATATTATTTGTAAAATTATCAGGTAATTTACGCAGCCTGCCCATATAACTTATAAAATCAGATAGTTCATTGTCATTGGGCAGTTTTCCTGATAATAAAAGATAAACGACTTCTTCGTAGCCGTGTCTTCTCTGCAGCACAGCGCCTTTGACTATTTCTTCCACATCAATACCGCGGTAAAACAACTTACCGTCTACAGGGACCATTTCCTTTCCTTTCTTTTCATAACCAATTACATCGCCGATATTTGTAAGACCTACCAGAATACCGGTATGGTCTGCATTCCGCAGGCCCCTTTTAACATGATATTTTTCAAAAAGTCCCGGCTCAAACTGCGATGCCTCCTCGGCCTCCGCTGATATACGGGATATAAGATCACTTCTGCTTTTCAGTTTTACTGAATCACTTTTCATATTTTTTATTCCAGTTAAAAAAATAGATTAATAAAGCATCACTCATCAAGCATATTATTACAGCTTTAATGACATTCATGTTAAATTCATGCAACAGCTTCGAGTAAATTAGAATTGCCTGTGATCCCGGATAACATAGCGCTATTGCTTCATTTGTATTATGAATATGAATGCCTCCGGTACATTTTTGTATCCATATTATTATCCGGTTACAATTGTGTATCCTCTCAAATAACTTTTTAATATCTTACTATGTTATACCCGCAAAACTTGCCCTGTTACAGCATCTTATCACTCTTTCATTATTTAAAATTTAATGCTATCAACCCGCTATTGTTACATCCGTGTTAACAAACCAGGATTTTACAAATTGTATCAAACTCTGGCACGCTAATTGCTTCAATAGTATGCAAGTAAATAAAATCAAAGGAGGTTTCTATGAAACGATTTGTTAAACTGATGCTGCCGGCTGTTTTGCTGGCTTCATCAACAGTGCTTTTTGCAGAGGAAACCGCGGCATCTGCGCCGGCCATCCAGCCCATTAACGTTGTATGGACGCTGGTCGCTGCATTCCTGGTATTTTTTATGCAGGCAGGATTTGCAATGGTTGAGGTCGGATTCACAAGGGCAAAAAACGCGGGTAATATACTAATGAAAAACCTGATGGATTTTTCAGTTGGTTCCATTGTGTTTTTTATACTTGGATTCGGTTTGATGTTCGGTGAATCGATAGCAGGTTTCATCGGCGGTTCTAAATTTTTTCTTTCGCATGCAGGCACTGCAGACGGAAGTGGGTTATGGGAATACGCCTTCTGGTTATTCCAGTGCGTATTCGCGGCAACTGCTGCTACAATAGTTTCGGGAGCAATGGCTGAAAGGACAAAATTCGTCTCTTATTTGGTCTACAGCATAATTATTTCCGCAATTATATATCCGGTATCAGGACACTGGATATGGGGAGGCGGCTGGCTTGCCGGCCTAGGCTTCATAGATTTTGCAGGATCTACAGTTGTTCATTCTGTCGGTGGATGGGCGGCAATGGTTGGAGCGATTATACTCGGCCCCAGGCTTGGCAAATACGGGCCTGACGGAAAACCAAAGGCCATTCCAGGTCACAATATACCGCTTGCTGCACTCGGAGTATTCATCCTGTGGTTCGGCTGGTTCGGATTTAACGCCGGCAGCACGACATCGGGCGAGAATTTAAGCATCGGATTTATCGCAGTGAACACAAACCTGGCAGCTGCTGCAGGATCGATTACTGCGATGTTCACGATTTGGATAAAAAGCGGGAAACCGGATGTATCCATGAGCCTTAACGGCGCTCTCGCAGGCCTTGTGGCAATCACTGCTGGATGCGCAGCTGTTTCGCCTGTAAGCGCAATCATTATAGGCCTTATCGCAGGCGTTGTAGTAGTTCTTGCTGTTGAACTTTTCGATTTCGTGTTAAAAATAGACGATCCTGTTGGCGCAATCTCTGTTCACGGTGTATGCGGAGCTCTCGGTACTTTGCTTGTAGGATTATTTGCAGAAGCAAAATATGCAGGCGAAGGAATTAACGGATTATTCTTCGGCGGCGGATTAAAACTTCTCGGCATACAGGCTCTTGGTGTTGTATTGGTTTTTCTATGGGTTGTAGTTACTATGCTGATAGTGTTTACCATAATTAAACATACAGTCGGTCTCAGAGTAACCCGCGAAGAAGAGCTGAAAGGCCTGGATATAGACGAGCACGGAATGGAAGCATATTCCGGGTTCCAGATCTTTAAGACACAGTAAGGAGGTGAAAAATGAAACTTATAATAGCATATATTCAGCCGGAAAAATTAAATGATGTTAAGAATGAACTTACAAAAAAAGATGTCTGCAAAATGTCAGTTACCAACTCGCTCGGATGCGGTACCCAGGGCGGTTATCACGAGACTTACCGCGGAGTTGACATGGAAATCAACCTTCTGCAGAAAGTCCGCCTTGAGATCGCAGTTAATGAAGACTATGTTGATAAGACAATCAAGGCGATCATCAAGGGTGCCAAAACCGGCAGGATCGGCGACGGCAAGATATTCGTGGTCAATCTTGAGAAGTGCATAAGAATACGCACCGAAGAGACAGGCTCAGATGCCATCGGATAACCCATATCTTCCAATTCCTGCCGCCTTCTATAAAAAGAAATGTGCGGCAGGAATAGAAGATAAATTATAAACAATAATTCCAATAATAATTAAACAGGAGATAATTAAAATGAAAAAAACAAGTATAATGTGTTTTGTATTGACATTAGCGCTGATGTTCGGACTTTCAGGAACAAAAGCAAATTCAGAAGAGAATAAGATATCCGTACCTGTTTCAATGTCCTACTCCGGCACTTACTGGTGGAGAGGGATTGAACTTGACGGCCCGGGAGTAGGAGTGTTCTGGCCGGGAGCCGGCATTTCCTATGGCGATCTGTCCATGACATTTGCAGCAGGCATAGCAGAGACATGGATCACGTCAGAAGACAGCGCTTCGGAAAAATCGGCAAAGTCGCTTACAGAGATCGATCTCGGGGCTGCATACACAGTAAATGCAGAAATGCTCTCAGTAGCTCTCGGACTTATGTATATCGGATATCCTTATTATAATGAAGTTGATCCTGATGCTGTTGAAGCATCATTCATTGAAGGCAGTATAGTTGTAACTTTAAAAACGATTCTTTCTCCCTATGCCGCATTTTATTACGACTATTTTTTAAATGAGAGAGATGAAGAGACTCCGGTAAAAGAAGATTATTATTTAAAGGCGGGAATATCGCATGACCTGATTTCTACGGAAGACGGGTTCGCGTTTTCACTCGGAGGATATGTCGGATATTACAACAACGCCTATTTCGACATGAGCGGCTGGAGCGATGCAGTGCTTACTGCAGGATTAACCAAAAGCTACAAGGATATGTCATTTACTTCAAGCTTTAACTACGGAAGAACACTCGGCAGGGATTTCAGAGATTACAACAGCGGCATAAAAAATCACTTCTGGGCAGGTTTCGGGGCAAGTATTACATTGTAAATAAATAATTGCAGGGACGCAATACTGCGTCTCTGCAATTAAAAATATTTTTTATAATCAATCCCGAGTTTGTTTATCTTATATGTGAGAATTCTTTTAGTTGTACCCAGCGTTTTTGCAGCCTGCGTAATATTTCCCTTTGAAAGTTTAAGATTGTCTATTATTATCTCTTTTTCAAACATATCAGTCATTTCATCAAGAGAGCCTGAAAGCGGAGACGGTTTATCCGCCATCTGAAGCGTAGGCGGCAAGTGGTAATTGCGTATTGCATCTTCCTGCGTGAGTATTACAGCTCTCTCTACGCAGTTCTCCAGTTCCCGCACATTCCCGGGCCAGTGATAAATCATAAGTAAATCGATAGCATCGCTGCTTATTCTTTTAACGGATTTTCCCATTTTCCTGCTGTATTTTTCCAGAAAATGATCTGCCAGAAGCAGTATATCTGTTTTTCTTTCTCTCAGCGGCGGCACATAAACAGGGAAAACATTTAATCTGTAAAACAGATCCTGCCTGAATTCGCCGTTCTTTATCTTTGAATCAAGATCCTGATGAGTGGCAGCCAGTATACGCACATCCAGCGGTATTGTCTGCGTGCCGCCAACACGCTCGATCGTTCTTTCCTGTAAAACCCTGAGGAGATGAACCTGTGACTGCGGATTCAGATCGCCTATTTCATCAAGAAATATCGTCCCGCCGTTTGCAAGCTCAAATCTTCCTTTCTTTTGAATAAGAGCGCCGGTGAAGGCACCCTTTTCATGCCCGAATAGCTCGCTTTCGATAAGGCTCTGAGACAGCGCTGCAATATTCACTCTGATAAACGGTTTATCTTTACGCCTGCTGTTGTTATGGATAGCTTCAGCAACAAGCTCTTTGCCTGTGCCGCTCTCGCCTGTAATAAGAACAGTAGAATCCGTGTCGGCAACAAGCATAATCTTCCCGTAAAGCAGTTTCATAATGTGGGAATTTCCGATTATTGTTCCGGCTATAGCCCCCGGGTCAAGCTCGAGTTTCAACTGTTTGTTCTCTTCTCTCAGCTCAGCTTCTCTGTAAAGCATTTCCCTTCTGCTATTGACAGCATGTGCTATCATGACAGAGATCATTGAAAGCATTTCGAACTCTTCATCAAAAGAATCGTTTTTATTTTTCAAAAGATCCAGTGAAATTGCTCCTATAGTTGCCCCTTCTGTCTTTATTGGAAGGCAGATAAAAGCGATATTTCCTTCTGTTTTACCCGGATGCATCCGCGCGCCGGTACGGTTCAGGAATCTCGGCTCTTCAAAGATCGACGGTACAATGACCGGCTCGCCGCTTGCCACCACGCTCCCGATAATGCCCTCTCCGAATTTATAAACGCCCTTTGCGGCCTGATCCTCCGAATATCCGTATGATACGTCAATACGTATCTCATCAAGCTCCTGAATATAAATATTGATTGAGCCTCTTGCAATCGGAAAATATTCCGGCATCGCGTTAAGAACATTCTGTAAAAGGACATTAAGATCTTTTTCCGTAATAAATATACGTCCGATCTCGCTTATAAGTTCAATATGTTTATTCCTGATGATTTCCATAATTATTATTAGTGTCTTTAGGTTTCATGAAAGATAATTATTTTTTTTCTTCTGCAAGGGAGAGAATACAATTATTTTCACTTCCACGATAAATCTATTATTAAAGCCGATATAAGATACGGCATTTATAATATCATGCCGTAAATTTAACAGCATTAAATTTCATCTGTCACAATCATAAGGGAACCTCTAAAAATCAGAGTTTTTATTGGTTCTGCAAATAAAAAAACTGATTTTTACCCTGATTTGTTCCCAATGGTTACATCAATATTTAATTATTAGAGGTAACCATAATATATTTCATAAAAATAAAGAGAAAAATACTCATAAGCAGGAACAGCGTATTATTTTACAAATATGTAATTATTAAATCGCAGGATGAACATTCTGTTGTTAATTATTCACCAACAATCCGCAGTTGCTTAAGCAATAATTCATTGTCGTGCCTGTCTTTGACAGCGATGCGGACATACTTGTTATTTAAATATTTGAAGTTTGCAGCATCCCGGATCAACAGCCTGTGCATAAGTAATTGCGATCTTAACTCAGAAGATGTTAAATTATTCAGTATCTTAACCAGTAAAAAATTCGCGTACGTGGTATAGGCTTTAAGCCATTTTATTCCGCTTATATTATTATAGAGATACTTTCTTTCTTCATTTACGATCCGCATCGTTTCTTCTATGTAGGCATTATCTTTTAAAAGCACCCTGCCTGCAAGATCAGCTATCTGATTCACTGTCCAGGGTTCGCGGCATTTCTGTATTTTAGCGGCCATACCTTTGTTAAAGGCAAGAGCATAACCGAGGCGGAGCCCGGGGATGGCAAAAAATTTCGTAAGTGACCTAAGAATAAAAATATTGCTGTATTTCCGGAAAGCTTCTGCATTCCGGATTGTCAGTTTCCTGTCCACGAATTCAATGAAAGATTCATCCAGCAGGACAATTGTCCCGGCTTTTTTTGCAGCCGCGATTATCTCTTCTGTCTGTTCAGGAGCTGTAAAGCTGCCGGTAGGATTATTCGGATTGCACAGCACAAGCAGGTCATACTTTCTGTTAAGCTTATCCTTAAGACGATTTACATTAAGAGTAAATGCTTCTTCCTCTTCCAGTCTGAAATATTCTATCTTTGTCCCTGCGCTGCTTAATGCCATTGCGTATTCAATAAAAGCAGGAGCGATTATGAGCGCAGTTTTAAATTTTAAGCTTCTTGCAAAAAGAAAAATTAATTCTGTGGCCCCGTTGCCCGCAAGTACGTTGTTAATATCGGTTTTGTTGTATTCTGCAATTGCCTGCCTGAGATCGCTGTAATCCGGATCAGGATAACTCTGGAGCATATCGAAATTACGGATGATCTCTTTTTTTAATGTTTCAGAAATTCCAAGCGGATTAATATTTGCACTGAAGTCAATAATATCTTCTTTTTTAATATTGAATTGCTTTCCGACTTTATATATGTTCCCGCCGTGATGTTCCATTAAAAACCTGTGTATTTAAATATTTATGCGTTCATATATTCCGGCATATTAAAGCTGCCGTAACAGCCATTATGCACCCCAATAAAAGGCCAATTACAGAGGATACGTACATTAATTTTATGCTTTTTAATATATCTTCCATGCCGGTTTCCTTTGCTGCATCCCCGATATACGGTTTGTCAATGACCTCTCCGAAATACTCCGACGGCCCGCCGAGCCTGCACCCGATCGCTCCTGCAACTGCGGACTCTGCGTGCGCTGAGTTCGGGCTGCTGTGCTTAAGGCGGTCGCGGAGCATTATGCGGAACGCGTTCTTTGCGCTCATTCCGCAAACGAACGCGGCAGCCGGCAAAATGATAAAAGCTGTCAGACGGGCCGGAATGAAATTCAGCAGATCGTCCAGCCTGGCGCCAGCCCATCCGAACATAATATATTTTGCGTTCTTATAGCCCACCATTGAATCAAGAGTGCTCGCAGCTTTATATGCCATTCCCAACGGCGCGCCTCCGATAAAAAGATAAAACATCGGCGAGATTATGCCGTCCACAATGTTCTCGGAAACTGTTTCAACTGTTGCTCTGATCACAGCCTTCTCATCAAGCTTTGCCGTATCTCTGCTTACAAGACAGCTCACGCGCTTTCTTGCTTCTGCAATGTCGCTGTTTTCCAGAGCGCGATAAACAGCCCCTGCTTCATCGGCAAGGCATCTAACGGAAAAGACAGTGTAAATAATGATAATCTCAATGATTATTGAAACAGCGCTTAAATAATACGTGATTACAAAGGTTATACTCACCGTGATAAGCGTTAAAAGAATGCCCGCTAATTTATCGCGTCCAAGCTTTCTCAGAACAGATTCAAGATACCCGATCAATTTCCCGATGTACCTGACAGGATGAGGAAAAGAATACGGATCCCCGAAAAACAGATCGAGCAGGTATCCGGCAGCGATCTTAACAGCAAGCGACATTATCATCATATAATATATTATAAATTTTTTTCAAATCAATATTGTTCCGCACCGCCTCTGCCAGTTTATCGAGCTCCATTTCCTTGTTTGCAGAGAATGTCTTCATATTTTCAAGCGGGTCAAGGCCTTTAATCTCTCTTATATTATTTAAGAGCCCGCGCGTAAATTCAGCGCTGTCGAACAAGCCGTGTATATATGTGCCCACAACATTACCTATGACCGTACCGTCAATCCCGCTCTGAACCCTGCAGAGCCCATCATCGGATTTTACTCCGAAAGAGCCCCCCATATGGATTTCGTATCCTTTTATTTTTTCCCCTTTCAGGCCATGCATAATTCCGGCATCCGTAATTATTTCTCCTGCTACCTGTAATGTACGCTTATCATTAGACATAACTGTCTTCATATTGAGAATACCCATGCCGTCAATCATTTTCATACTGCTTTCGACTCCGGAAGGATCTTCAATTGTATTTCCAAGCATCTGATATCCTCCGCATATGCCTATTACAGGCCTGCCTTTCCTGTAATGCTCCAGGATCTTTTCTTCTATTCCGTTTTCCCTGATGAATGCCATATCGTCTATTGTATTTTTTGTCCCGGGCAGAATTATAACATCCGGGTCTTTTATTTCACGAGCGCTTTCAACAAAGTTCACGCTCACATCATCGTGTATGTTAAAAGCGTCAAAGTCCGAAAAGTTGGATATGCGCGGCAGTCTGACAACATCTATTGTTATTTCATTATCGTTATCTTTATTGGTAAACCTCTCAGTGACGCTGTCCTCATCCTCCAGGTTGATTTTCATGTAGGGAATTACGCCCACCACCGGAACCTGAACAATGTTCTCCACAGCCGCAATTCCAGGCTTAAGGAGTTCAATATCGCCCCTGAATTTATTAATGATAATACCCTTTATCCTGGCTTTCTCCTCTTCGTTTAAAATGACAAACGTACCGACAATGGACGCGAAAACCCCTCCCCTGTCAATATCAGCAACCAGGATGACCGGAGCATCCGCCATCTCGGCCATTCCCATGTTCACAAGGTCATTCTCGCGGAGATTTATTTCCGCGGGGCTGCCTGCACCCTCAATTACAATAATATTATACTGCCTGCTTAACGAGTTATAGGCCCCCATAACAATGCCCTTAATATCCGGCTTGATTTTATGATACTCTTCCGCACTCATATTTTTAAAGACTCTGCCGTTTATTATTATCTGTGCTGTCTTATCGGTCGTGGGCTTGATAAGTATCGGATTCATCAGCACGGACGGCGCTACCCTGCAGGCTTCGGCCTGAACAACCTGCGCTCTTCCCATCTCGTCTCCTTCAGCTGTAACGAATGAATTAAGAGCCATATTCTGTGACTTGAACGGCGCAACAGTATAACCGTCCTGTAAAAAAATTCTGCATAAGGCTGCAGTGATAATACTTTTGCCTACGGACGAGGCCGTGCCCTGCACCATGATGTTCTTTGCAATAGCCATTAGTTATTATATTCCTCATTCAGCGACTTTAAATAAAAATAATCTTTATCAATGCACAATCTTGAGACTGCGGCGTTCTCGACGCGGAATCTCCAGCTGTTTTTGATCGATCCTGTTATACAATGACCGAGAATTGTCCTTATGCATCCGCTGTGCGATACAATCGCAATTTTTTCATTCCCGTCTTTATTATGCTTCTTAATAATTTCATTAAAAATTTTTATTACCCTATTGCTCATCATACCGAAACTCTCTCCTTCGCTGATCACATAATCTGTCCAGTCGCTTTCCCATTTTTCCAGTTCTTCAGGATATTTGCTTTTTATTTCATTGTATGTCAATCCTTCCCACCGGCCGAAATTCATTTCGCGCAGTTCCCTGCTGAATGTTCTGCCGTTCGCGGATTTTAAATGTTCTCCTGTCTCAACACATCTCTTAAGATCGCTTGAATAAATATGATCTAAAACTTCATCCTTTAACGCATTGGTCAGTTTCAGAGCCTGCTGTCTTCCCTTATCGTTCAGGTCTGCATCCGTTACACCGGTAAACCTTTTACTTTTATTGAAGTCTGTTTCGCCATGTCTGATTAAAAGTATTTCGAACATAATTGATAAATCCTTTACAGCTGCCACAACAGCAGGATAAAAAGAACAACAATCTCAGTAAGTTCTATGACAGCACCGATAATGTCGCCCGTGATACCGCCTATTTTTCTTTTAACATACGCGCAGAAAAGAAGCGCGAATATAACAGCCGCAGGCACAACCGCAAAAGCCGCCCACCTGAAAAACACTGCGCTAATAACGCAAGCGATTAACGTGCCTGTGATTATTTCTTTAATATCAGTATACTTAACTACCGATTTACCCATCCCGTCCCTGGACGCATAAGCCGAAGTGCCTGCCATCCAGAGAATATTCATTCTGGAAACAGCCGGCAGCGCGAACAGGTAAAGTATAAGGCCCGGACTGTTTATGGAAACAAGCAAAGCTGTTTTAAGCAATATAACAAGTATAAGGGCAATAGTCCCGTTCGTCCCTATCCTGGAATCCTTCATTATGGACAATATCCTGTTCTTAGGCCGGTTGCTGAAAATACCGTCAAATGTATCCGCGAGCCCGTCAAGATGCAGTCCGCCTGTTACTGCTGTTTCCGCTGCAACAGCCATGACAGCCGCAAATATCTGCTTATCTGTCATCTGCGCAAGGTAATACACAAACCCCGTTATTATGCCGATTAAAAGGCCAACTGCAGGCGATAAAACCATGCTCTTAGCGAACTTTCTTTCATCAAACTTTATTTTAACCGGCACAGGTATGCGGGTTAAAAACTGTATCTGCATTAAAAACATTTTTAACATTTATCAGCCTTTGATTTTAAGCGGTATGCCGGATACGACAAAATAAACAGAGTCCGCCGCATCGGCAACGATCTGATTTATTCTTCCGGCTATGTCCCTGTAATATCTGCCGAGCGGCGCAGGCGGCACAACTCCCATTCCAAGCTCGTTGGACACAATTATGATTTCGCCCGCAAAGCTGCGGGCAAAACTTAACAACTGATCTATCTCCGCCTGCACCCTTTTTTCAACATTATTAACAGTATCGATATCGACCGTATCCCAGTCAATTGTGTTCTCAAGTGTCATGAGATTGGATATCATTATTGTAAGACAATCGACTAAAATATATTTTGTTTCATTTACGGATTTTTCCAAAACAATGTCCAGATCTTTATACGCTTCAACTGTGCTCCATGCAGGATTCCGCATTGACTTATGCTTTGCGATCCGGTCCCTCATTTCGTCATCGAACGCAATGCTTGTAGCGACGTAAACAACGCTGTCCTGCTTTTTCAGCAGTTCTTCTGCAAAGGCGCTCTTGCCGCTTCTTGCTCCGCCTGTAATAAATATAAGTTTCCCCATCAAATATCTCCTGAAAGCGCAAATATTATACAAATAAAGTTTTTTTTCAAGCGATTTAAGTATTATTTATGCTCCTGGACATCCGTTATATTGACCTCTCCCCACGTTTTAATTTCCGCAAGTATTCTTGTCGATAAATCCAGAAGC
>JAFGSG010000109.1 GCA_016934735.1 Spirochaetota bacterium
GGAATAAATCTTATAAAATCCGATTAAAATAGGAAATTCTCAAGTATTATATATACGATATTATGAGAAAAGAAACAAGTCTAATATATATTCTATTATCCTCCTGTATATATCTGACCTGCCATATAATGCTTATTGTATTTGTTCTTAAGTATCATAATTGTTAATGTCAAGAATAATAATGAATTACCGCTTCTCTACACAATAAAGCATTATAAAGTCAGGACCTGTTTCATAAGTAGATTATGTCATGCAAATTCGATAAAATTTATGTTCTATATTAATTATACTATTTATAAAATGTATTTAGATATTTTTGCCTTATTTTATATCTGAATTTATAAATTTAACATACCACATTAAAATATAATAGTTGACATTATAACTATCTTATCTATTTGATTTATTATTCTGCCAACATCCCATTGCTAAACAAAAATTTAAATCATTGAATGAGGTAAGATATGAAAAAGTATTTTATTTTGTTAATGTTTTTAATCGGTTGTTTCGGTCTTGTTTTTATGTTTTCATGCTCCAAACCCTCAAACACAATTAAAATCGGCTTTGTTGATACCTATTCAGGGCCTGCTGCTGTTTTCGGTAATGAAACTCTTGAAGGATTTCAAATGGTTATTGACGAAGTCAATGCTAAGGGAGGAGTTCTTGGAAAACAGATTGAGTTCGTAAAAAGGGACGATAGCTTTAAGCCTGATGTCGCATTATCAATGGCCAAAGAACTCGTAATGAAGGAGAAAGTGGACATTCTCATCGGCACTGTAAGCAGTGCAGCCGCACTTGCAGTATCGGATTTTGCTTCCAAGGAAAAAATCCCGTTTTTCGTGACTAACGCTAAAAGCGAAAGAATCACCGGAGAGTTTGGGCACAGATATATTTTTCATATATGCGAAAACACTGCCATTGTAGGCAAAGCCGCAGCTGCAGCTCTTGCAAAAAAACCATATTTAAAATACTGGATTGCTGGCGACGATATGGAATACGGCCGTGCGCTTTGCGCCGCAGTATTTGACAACCTGAAGATACTGAAGCCCGGGGTAAAAAAGCTTGGAGAAACCTGGTGGAAGGTCGGAGAAAGCGATTTTGTTCCTTATATTACAGATATCATGGCCGCGAAACCGGATTTCATCATAGCAGGAAACAGCGGAGCCGGCGTTATTGGATTTCAGAAGGCGGCAAAGGCAACAGGCCTCATAAACAGAATACCGATTTACCAGCACACCGCTATTGATATTGCAGTGCTTGCCGCTCTTGGCAATGACGGGCCGGAAAATGTTTTAGGAACAGCAACATATATGTTCTACTATCCGCAAACACCGGCTAATAAGGCTTTTATTGCAGAATTCCAGAATAAATATAAAAAAAATCCCACAATGCCATCTTTCTTTGGCTATATGGTAGCCAATTTTATTGTTAATGGTTACCAGAAAGCCGGCGTTTTTGACAGAGAAAAATTCATTGATGCACTTGAAGGCATGACTCTTGATTCCGCAATTGGAAAAGCTGAAATGCGCGCGTGCGATCATCAGCTTCTGCTCCCTACATATGTCGGGATGACGAAAAAAGTGCCTCAATATAAAGATTTTCTGATAGGTACAGGCATTGTTACTGTTGCGCCAAAAGACAGCGCACCATCGTGTAATGAGATTGCAAAAATAAGAACGAAAGCAAAAAAGTAAACGATTTTAAACCTCACCCCCCGGCCCCCTCTCCCGAAAGGAGAGGGGGAGATTGTTATACCTTTATATTAGTCCTAAATGTCAGTATATGCAGCAACCAAGGGGATGAGATATTAGACAAAAATAATAAGCAGTTATAGACGTCTTTCAGGAGAATAAATAATTGGACTTTATATACTCTATTATTCCTCCAAGTATATTATGCCAGATTTTTGTAGGGCTTAGCCGGACTGTAATTCTATTTATTGTTTCTTCCGGCATGAGCCTTATATTAGGCGTGCTCAGGATCCCGAACGTCTTTCACGGCTCGTTATACATGATAGGGGCATTTTTAGCCTACACTATTACGACTGTTTGCGCCGGAAGTCCTTTCGGTTTCTGGCTTGCGCTTATCATCTCGCCTCTGGTCGTAGCACTTATAGGCCTCGCCATAGAACGGGGATTATTTCAATATCTGTATGAAAGTGAACACCTGATGCTGATTCTTTTCACTTTTGCTTTTTCCCTTGTACTTGGTGATATTGTGAAATTCATATGGGGTGCGGATTATAAATCAGTACCTGTTCCCCTGATATTTCAAGGTTTTGTTTCCTTATTCGGCGGGCTTCCCTTTCCTGTTTATAATTTATTCCTGCTTGCAGTCGGCCCTATTGTGGCGTTTTTCCTGTGGTTTCTTGTCAATAAAACAAAAATCGGGAAAATAGCAAAAGCAGCGGCCGTAGACAGGGAAATGGTCGGAGCGGTCGGAATTAATGTAAGCTGGGTATTCGCTATTGTATTCGTTATCGGCTGTCTGCTTGCCGGGCTTGGAGGCGCTCTCATGGCTCCTACAATAAGCGTTACTCTCGGTATGGATCATACCATCATCATAGAAGCATTTCTGATAGTTATTATAGGCGGATTAGGCAATATGTGGGGAGCTCTTCTGGGAGCGCTCATTTTTGGTTTAACCCAGTCACTTGGAATTTTACTATGGCCTCAATTCGGTATTATATTCCCATATTTAGCCGTGGTTGTTGTGCTGCTTATAAGGCCGACAGGTATACTTAAATCGACATGGTGACAGGATTGTTTCCTGCATACAGGAAAAAATTATGCTGAAAGATTTGTTGACTTCTAAAAAAATTATACTTCTGATTACAGGAATAATTTTACTCCTGCTTCTTCCGGTTGTTCTCCCATTATTCATGCAGGCACGATTCTATATTTATCTCGTATCGCTTATTCTGGTTTCCGGTCTTTTCGCTACAAGCCTTAATTTTGTACTCGGTTTTGGCGGGATATATCAGTTTCATCACGGTGTATTTTACGGTATAGGAGCATATGCGGCGGCGCTGATGCTTTTAAAATCCGGCCTCCCGTCCTGGGTCGGCTTTATCGCAGGGCCTGTTGTTTCCGCTATACTAAGCCTCATCATGGGTCTTATCTGCTTAAGACTTTCGAAACTTTACTTCGGCATGCTTCAGGTCTCGCTGGGTTCGCTTGTCTGGGCTGTTGTGTATAGATGGAGGTCGTTTACAGGAGGCGAGGACGGCATCCACGGCATCCCCATACCTGAACTCATATCATCCCCGACCGGGGCATATTATTTTACTTTTATAGTATCTGCAGTATGTTTTTTCATCATATATAAAATGATAAATGCGCCTTTCGGCAGCGTACTCCAGGGGATCAGGGATAATGCAATAAGAAGCGAGATGATAGGTGTGAACGTCAAACGCCACCAGCTTGCAGCTCTCATAATAGCAGGATTTTTTGCAGGCGTCGCGGGCGTTCTTTTCGTCGTTGTAGACAACAGCGTGTTCCCTGATATGCTTTTCTGGACACTATCCATGGAGGTCATGATCATGTGTCTTCTCGGCGGATGGCATATATTTATCGGGCCGCTGACAGGGGCTGCTTTAATGATATTATTCCGGACTTTCATAGGCACGTTCACGATATACTGGGCATTTATTCAGGGCATCATACTTATGATTATAATATTTTTTCTTCCGAGCGGCGTGCTTGGTTATTTTGAAAGAAAGATGAAACCAACTGATAAAGTACTAAAGGCATAAATCGTGTTACAGGTTAACTCATTATCAAAAACATTCAGCGGATTCAGAGCTGTAAAGGATACATCGCTTGAAGTCAAGAAAGGCGAGATTGTCGCTGTTATCGGCCCGAACGGCGCAGGCAAGACAACGCTTTTTAATCTTATTACCGGTATTCTAAAGCCGGATAGCGGTCAGGTGCTTTTTAAAGGAAAGGATATAACCGGCCTTTCTCCTCATGTAATATGCAAAACCGGAATGTCGCGCTCTTTCCAGGTTGTCAATGTATTTCAAAGACTTACAGTATTTGAAAATGTCCAGGTTGCCGTACTGGCAAAAGAAAAAAAGACCTGGAATCTTTTTACTCCGTCAAAAAAACTCGTAATTGACGAAACTAACCGAACGCTTGAAAGCGTAGGCCTTATTGATAAACAAAATAATATCAGCGGGGCTCTATCGCACGGAGACAGAAAAGTTCTTGAAATTGCAATAGCCCTCGGAGGCAGCCCTGAATTTCTTATCCTCGATGAACCGACAGCAGGCATGTCTCCTGAAGAAACAGCCCGCTGTATTGAACTTATCAGACATCTTTCCAAAAAAATGGGCCTTACTATTCTCTTCTGCGAACACGATATGGAACTCGTATTTTCAATTTCAAACAGGATAATGGTCATGGTGCGCGGAGCAAGCATTATTCAGGGATCATGCGAGGAAGTCAGGTCCAATGAAGCAGTACAGGAAGCTTATCTCGGCGGTGATGCCACATGTTAGAAGTACAAAAAATACATACATATTACGGATTAAGCCATATATTGTTTGATGTAAGCCTGAAGCTATCCGAAGGCGAAGTAGTCGGCCTTCTGGGGAGGAATGGAGCCGGTAAAAGCACAACCATGAGAAGCATTATGGGGCTCAGTCCGCCCAGTCAGGGCAGCATTATTTTTAAAGGAAAAAATGTAACCGCAAAAAAACCCTACCTTCTTGCAAGGGATGGAATGGGATATGTGCCCGATGACAGAAGAGTTTTCGCGGATTTAACAGTTGATGATAATCTGGAGATTGCATTTAAAAGAACCCGTGACTGGGACAAAGAAAGAGTATATAAATTATTTTCTCCTCTTACATACATGAAAACACGCAGAGCAGGGAATTTAAGCGGCGGAGAACAGCAGATGCTTGCCATTGCAAGAGCTTTAATGAACGGCCCTGAACTCCTTCTGCTTGATGAACCGACCGAAGGCCTGGCGCCGCTTATCGTGCGCGATCTTGAGAATCAAATCTTAAAACTGAAGGAAGCCGGCATAAGCATTCTGCTTTCGGAACAGAATGTCAGGTCTGCCTTAAAATTAATCGACCGGGCATATGTTATTGATGAAGGTGTTATCAGATTTGAAGGCACGGTAGCTGAGCTTGAAGCCAATGAAGAAGTAAAAGCGAAATATTTAATGATATAAAAAATTCCCCAAAAAAATCATTTGACTATATTATTTAATTTAAATACTATTAAAACGAAAACTATACTGCGCTAATACATAATTCCCCAAATCAAAAAAGGAATTACTCATAATAATTATTCCAACAGGAGCAATAAAATAATGAATACAAAATTGGTTGCTATAATGATTGCAATTATGTTCGGGCTTTTATCCTGCGGAGGAGGTAAATCCGACGGAAGCCAGGTAAAAAAGAGCCCGGAAAACAGTATGCGCGGCCAGGAAACCGGATATGGGACAATCTACGACAACGACAGGGCCCTTGCCAGAGACAGGGCTATCGATGACGCTATGAACAAACTCGTAAAAAAAATTCTCGGTACAACAGTATCGGGCAGAGCGATAGTAGAAGATTTTGCACTTATTGAATCTATCGTGGAAGCGCAATCAACCGGTATGGTAAGGAACTGGAAGATATTAAAAGAAGGGGCTGAGCAGGGCACATGGGTTGTAACAATAGAAGGCGAAGTCTATCCTCAGGCGGTTAACGATACGATTGAAGCGACCCTAAGAAATTACGGAAGGCCCAAGTTTATGGTTCTCGTAAGAGAAACATTTGAGGGAAAAGCAAACGCTCCGGGAAGCACTGTAACCGAACTCACTATGATGGATATTATGGGTAGAGCAGGTTTCGAATTTGTTGATGCTGCCGTAACCCAGGAACTGATGAGAAAAGAAAAAGCAAAGATGACAAAAGCCATGACAGGCGCCATAGGTGAAGATGTTCAGAATATTTTACTTGCTGATATAGGAGCTGAAGTAATTATTACCGGCGATGTAAAAACAAGCGACCAAAGCCATGCTATAGCCGCTTATTCAAAAAATATGAAGTCAAAAAGCGCGATTGTCAACATAAAGGCAGTAGATGTATATACCGGTAGAATACTCGCAAGCACAAGCACAAATCAGCCTGCTGTTCATATTGACAACGATACTGCTTCCAAGATGGCTGTTCAAAGATGTCTGCAGAGCGTTCTCGGTAAAACAGACGAATCAACCGGACAATTTGTTTCCGGCCCTTTTATGAACCAGATAACCAGAAAATTCCTTGAATCTGCCACAAGAAGAATGATTATGATGAATATAGCCGGTCTGAATTATAACGATTTAACCAAATTCAGGAATCAGATAGAACACAGGGTAAGAGGAATAAACAAAGTATACACAAGAGGACAGGCTGGAAAGTACTCAAAGATTGAAGTTGAGTTCGCTGGCAAAACCACGGATCTTGCAGACGAGCTTAAAGCAAAAGGCCCGAACCTCGGCTTTCAGATCGAGATAAAAGAAACATATCCGAACAGGATAATGTTAACTGCGACTGCAACTGACAGGAAATAACTGCCAATATTATTTATTCAATAAAAAAGATTGCCCTTCTGCCGGGTAATCTTTTTTTATTTCAGTAAAATAACAGGATAAAAAATGTTATTCTTTTTATCATAAAGCGCTGCAAATAAATCTGCGGCAACTGACATATTTTTAACGAAAATATATTTTTTATCTTTCTTTACAAAGTCGTAAGATTTCAATTCTTTATCTTTGTTTACTTCAATTACTCCAGGTATCAATTCTCCATTATATATAAAAATATATACTTCTTTATCATCAATTATATTTTTTTGCATTTGAAATCCAGACAGCTGATACTTTGCTTTAATAAAACTTTCCGGCAAACCGCCAAAGCCATTGAAAACCTGACATCCGTAATAGGATTTATTATTACTGTATATACCTTTGGCAATTCCGGCACCTATCCATTTAAAACCATTACCCAGAATATTTTTACGATGGCCGGGGCTCTTCATCCAGCTGTCCACCATTGTATATCCCATCTCCTGCTCGTTGCGCCATTTAACAATACTGGTTCCGTAATTATAATATGTCCCGTTGCTGTCCTTCTTTATAGCAAAAGGGATGCCTTCAGAATTTACTGCAAACTTTACAGTAAGATTCTCTCCGCAATTTCCGCATCTGCCGCCGAAATATTCTATTCTGTCTTTTGGAGTTTTCATGTCTTTAGCTGATATTATATGCTCAAGAGTGCGCATTTTTGAATTATATTCCGCCTGCCAGACTGCTGCCTTTTCCAAATCGGGATCATATTGAACTGGACTTAGATTATTTCTAATCCGCTCAGTATTTGTGTAAAATAATATCCATTTAGCAACTAATTTTAAATCAAGATTTATTTCATCGCCTATATCTCTTGTTGTATTCGCACCGAGAGGCAGAATAAAATAAAAGATTAATAATAGAAAAAATATTTTTTTCATAAAATACTATCCTGGTTAAGTCAATTGTCAGCTGCTTTTAAAATTAACATGGCCTTTAAAATTTTCAACCACTTTAATATAAGGGAATCTCTAAAAATCAGAGTTTTTATTGGTTCTCCAAATAAAAAACCTGATTTTTACCTTGATTTGTTCCCAATGGTTACATCAATATTTA
>JAFGSG010000110.1 GCA_016934735.1 Spirochaetota bacterium
AGTAGTGTTACTGATAGTTCCGCTGGTGGTTATATTTCTAATAGTTCCGGCATTAGTGCCGGCAAGTGACCCGGTACATACTGAAGCACTGGTACCTGTAAAAGTAAGCGAAACAGCTGTTAGAGTCAGGTATTGCACTGTCCCGGTTATGTATCCGAATAGCCCCTGATAATCTTCACCTAAGCTTGTATTTATTGTCAGATTGCTTATAATGTGATTATTCCCCTCAAAAGTACCAGTGAACCGATTAGTGCTGTCTCCAATCGGCGTCCAGTTCGCGTAGCCGGACGCGGTTAGGTTAATATCTGCCATTAAATAGTAATTTGCGCCAAGATGCCAGTTCGAGCTGTAACCGGATTGCCCGCCGCGTACAGCGTTAAGGTCATCTGCAGTGTAAATATACAAGCTTGTTGTTCCGCCGGCTATGGGATAAACTGTGATTGTTACGCCTGCAGATGTATTGCCGGCAGCATCAGCGGTCCTTACAGTGACTGTGTAAGGTGTGCTGGGAGTGAATACATCTGAAACAGTAGCGTATTGCACTCCAATAGCGACAGGCGTGCTTCCTGCGACGGATTCGACTTCAACCTCAATATGGTCAACAACAGATGATGGGGGGTCAGTCCAATATACGGTAATGTATGTTGTGTCTGCAATAGTCTCTGTTAACGTAACCTCCGGCAGGGTGCCTCCGTCTAAGCTGTCATTTTCCCACAGATCCTTCCTGTTGCATGCACAAAGAGTTAACAGCAGAATCAGTGAAATTGAAATGAACAGCCCGGTAAAGCCGTAAAATTTTTGCGTGGATTGTTTGATAGTTCTAAAAAATTCAGAAGCAGTGTTCATTAATAACTCCCGAAAGAAATACTTGCCGTTTTTTAAGCTGTCATTTCAGCCGGATTTCATAATCACAGCTTATTCCGGCTGTAATTAATAATAGTATCGGCGTATAAGAAGTGAGCAATAATAAACATTATAAAATACCATATAAAATTTATAAATATTCTATATATTAGTCAATATTTCCTGCAACAAAAAAGACAAAGTTATATTGATTATTGCAGGTAAAAAGCCCGCGGTTTGATCGGGCTTTTTGTGCTTAATGAAATGAAAACATAATTTACAGCGGAGGTCTTGCGTAGAGATACGGATAGTAGTCGTTTATACCGGTAGTATCGATGCTCCAGACCGGAATTGGAATTGTTGTAAAATCCCAGCCGACATCAGAAAAAATATTTGAAATGGTATCCGGTGTCATTTGCTCATTGGTTCTGCCGAAACCGGGTTCTCCCGAGCAGCCTGTTGTCTCTGCATCATAAAAACAATATGTAACAGTTGATCCGTCATTAAAACCGGCAAAACCTCCGTAATGGGTTACTGTTTTATTCACTATGGTTCCGGTAGAATAACAGTTTTCGGTTGTGCTTGCATAAAGATTTCCTGCAAAACCGCCAAAATAATCTGTTATGCCGTCGACTTCGCCTCTGGCGTAGCAATTGTATATTGAACCAGATTCAACAGAGCCTGCAAAACCGCCCAACAGACCTCCGCCGAATACATTGCCTGATGCAAAACATTGTTCAATAGCTCCGCTGGATATATGACCTGCAAGGCCGCCTCCCCACTGATTGGCAGCGGTTACCTTTCCTGTAGCAAATGAAAATGTAACAGAAGCAGAACCGCTGTTGAATCCCACGAGGCCTCCGGCAGAAGAATATCCCTCTACTATTCCGGTTGCATATGAATTATTTATAGTACCCCCTGAACCGTAGTTCCATCCGACCAGGCCGCCTGCGCAGTAATAACCATTAACGTTTCCAGTAGCATGACAATTATCTATAGTACCTATGTAATTCCGCCCGACTAGCCCGCCGGCATGATTATGATTAGCCACTGCAGCGTTTATATTGCCGGTGGCATAAGAGTTGAGAATCGTGTCATAATTCTGTCCGGAAAGGCCCCCGACATAAGTGGCAGTTGATGAAGATGCAGTAATTTCCGCAGCTGAGCTGCAGTTGTCTATTGTTCCTCCATTAAAACCGACAAGTCCTCCGATGTTTTCTGAACTTCCGGTGACAGTTCCGTAGCCGGGCAATGTAACTGTAACAGAGCATCCTTCTATAGTTCCGCTATTGTACCCTGCAACAGTGCCCAGATAACCTGTTCCATTAACATTGGGATCCAGCAGAATAAGATTTCTTACCATGCCGGAGACATTCCCGAAAAGGGCAAGATACCATGTTGAATCGGATACTGTCATATTGCTTATTGTATGGCCGTTTCCTTCAAAATTGCCGGAGAAAACAATTATGTCATCTCCAATAGGAGGCCAGTCCCCTGAATTATAAGTGCTGAGATCAATGTCTGCCATAAGATAATAAGTATCGCTTATATCCCAGCCTGCATACACTCCTCCCCGGACGGCATTAAGGTCATCGGCTGTATAAATGAAATGGCCTGCTATGGTCGCGCTTGCAGGGGTGGTAATGCTGAGACTTATGCCGGGGGATGTGTTGGCCAGAGAATCCGTAACTATTATTGTGATATCATACGTTGTGCCGGGTGAAAGGCCTGAAATCGTATAGGTCAAATCTCCCGGAGATGCGTTATAATTACCGTTCGGCCCGCCGGTCCATGATATTTCTATAAAGTCGAAACCGGCAACAGGATCGGTCCATGTTAAGGTGATTGCCGCTGAGCTGTCTGCAGTAAGCGAAGTTAAAGTAACATCGGGTAATGTGACCGGCGTGGTTGTTGTAAGAGTGGTTATAATTCCGGGGGATGTATTGCCGAAAGAATCAGTGACTGTTATTGTAATAGTATATGTTGTGCTGTCTGCAAGCCCGGTAATCGTGTAAGTCTGAACTGAGGGCATAGCCGTGTCAATCCATGAAAAAACGCCGTCAGTCCATGTAATCTCTATTACGTTAAATGCTGCCGCAGGATCTATCCAGTTCAGCACAATAAAATCATTGCCTGCAGTGTAGGTAATTGAATTAATATCAGGCAATGTAACAGGAGAAGTTGTTGTAATGGTTGCTGTGATTCCCGGGGATGTATTGCCGGTTGAATCAGTTACTCTTACGATTAAAGTATAGGCAGTGCTTTCAGTAAGCCCGGTAATCGTGTAATTCTGAACCGAGGGCATGACCGTGTCAATCGATGACATAATGCCGTCAGTCCAGGTAATCTCTATTGCATCAAAAGATACTGCAGGATCAATCCAGCTCATCATAATAAATTCGTTGCCTGAGGAATAGGTGGCTGAATTAACATCCGGTAATACCGGATTGTGATTCGAATATTTATTTTCCCATAAATCCTTCCGGTTGCACGCGCAGAAAATAGAAAAGAGTAATATTATCGCTGCTAAAATTCTTTTTTTCATAGAAAATCTTATAACCTTTTATGTGTATAGATGCGGCCTGTCGAAAATGCAAAGGACAGACTTCATTCATAAATTCCCAATGGGAATCGATATGTTTTTTTTAATTTATGCTTGTTACAACAGTTTTTAAGATACGAATTAAGCCCGGTATAACATTAAATGCATACTTGTAAAGAGTGGTAAAAGGCATTATTTAGTGCCCAGTATAAATTATAAATATTTATTTAGATAGTCAACTATTTCGGATGAAAAATATGAAAATAATATTGATTTCCGGCAATTGCTGACTTATTTAACAAAGGCAAATCATCTGCTGCTATATGGATTTCTCATTGACAGGGATGTTGACAGTGTTAAGTATGTTTTTTCGATAATTTTATCTATTCTTATCTCATCTTTTTAATTATGATCTTAAATCCGGTATCACAAATATTCGAAAAGGCCGGAGAAGCGGCAGAGCTTTTCAAAGATATTAAAAGCAATAAAAAGGTATCTATAGAAGGCATAACAGCTTCTTCGTTCTCTCTCATTATCTCAGCCGTTTACGGCAGACATCCTGAGCAGATGCTTGTAGTGGCAAAGAATCCGCAGACAATGCAGGAGGTGTACCTCGATCTTTCGTGTTATCTGGAACCCGACGACCTCGTCATGCTTCCTCCGTGGGAAACACTGCCTTACGAATTCGTTTCGCCATCGGAGCGTGTTGAGCGCGAGCGCATATCCGCGATCTATAAAATACTGAAAGGCGATCCGATCGTGGTGGTTACCACGGTAGAGTCGCTTATACGTACAGTCCCCAATAAAGACTTCCTCTTAAAAAAAGGCATAACTCTGAAAGCAGGAGAAGAATATTCGTTTGATGATATTCTGGAGCTTCTTGTCAGCTACGGATATTCGCGCGAGTACAAGGTGGAATCATTCGGGCAGTTCTCGCAGAAAGGCGGCATCATTGACGTGTTCCTCTCATCATACCAAAGCCCCTTAAGGCTCGATTTTTTCGGAGACACTCTTGAAACAATAAGGGAGTTCGATGTTGAGAGCCAGATATCATACTCGGGAATTGATTCGGCAACAATTTATCCCCGCAGGGAGCTTATACTTTTTAAAAGCGAAAGGGAATTGCTGTTAAATAAACTTTTGGAACTTAAAAAGAAAAAGCAGGAGATACCTGACAGGGTGATTGAGTACCTGCAGAAAGGGGACAATATTGCGGAGATATCAGGGCTTGAGGATATCTTTCCTCTGGTAATTGAACCTGATACTATTTCATCCTACTTTAATAAAACGCACAAAGTGTTTTATATCGAGACATTCGACTTGCTCACGGAGAAAGACCGCATTGCTCATATATTCAGCGAGCTGTATAAAAAGAAGTCCACGGAATTTTTTACTCTTGAACCGGGAAAGCTTCTCCATCAGCAGGCATTCGACGATGCGAGAAATGATTCAGTTGAGCTCAAGGTATTCACAACTTCCGCTGATACGATCAGGATCAACATTAAGGGCATTCCCGGCTTTCACGGAAAGATAAAAAATGTCCGGGAGGAACTATCAAAAAAAATAGAAGATAAATGGAAGATAATCATTTGTACGCAGTTCGAAGGTCAGGCAAGAAGGCTCTACGACCTGTTCGGGGAATTCGGGCCGAATGATAAATTTGAAGCAATGGTTCCTGATAATCCGCTGAATATTTTAATTACCCCGCTTAAGGCCGGATTTGAGATAGAATCGTTGAAGATACTCGTGTTGACAGACCATGATATTTTCGGCAAAGCGTACAGAAAGAAAAAGCAGTTCAAGAAGAAATCATCCAAACCGATCGCTTCGTTCCTGGATCTTAAGCCCGGGGACTATGTTGTGCACCTGAATCACGGAATAGGTGTTTTCAAAGGCATTGAAAGAATGTCGGCAGGCGGTGTTGAAAGGGACTTCCTGATAATCAACTATGCGGACGAAGACAAGCTGTACGTATCCCTTGACCAGATAAACATGGTTCAGCGCTATGTAGGGCTTGACGGCAAAACCCCGCGCCTGGACTCTCTTGGCAAAAAGTCGGCGTGGAACAGGATACGCGATAAAGTTAAGGAGTCCGTAGAAGAGATCGCGAAGGATCTTATTGAGATATATTCAAAGAGGCAGGCGCTCCGCGGCTTTCCGTTCCCGCCTGATACCATGTGGCAGGAGGAATTCGAGTCCAAGTTTGAGTACGAAGAGACGCAGGATCAGATTACAGCGATTGAGGATGTAAAGGACGACATGGAATCCCAGCAGCCCATGGAAAGGCTGATATGCGGAGACGTGGGATTCGGCAAAACCGAGGTCGCGATCCGGGCAGCTTTTAAGGCTGTAATGGCAGGCAAGCAGGTTGCTGTGCTGGTGCCCACAACCGTGCTTGCAATGCAGCACTTCAGGACCTTTAAAAAAAGATTTTCGGATTATCCGGTGAACATTGACCTGATCTCCAGGCTCAGGACAAGAACAGAGATCATCAATACAAAGGCCAGGCTCAGGGCCGGCGAAGTGGATATTGCGATAGGCACGCACGCGATTCTGGCAAAGGACATTCTGTTCAAGAACCTCGGCCTCCTTGTTATAGACGAAGAGCAGAGATTCGGGGTTCAGCACAAGGAGCGCCTTAAAAAGCTCCGCATGCTCGTGGATGTGCTCACACTCTCTGCCACACCGATCCCGCGCACGCTTCACATGGCTCTCGCCGGCATACGAGAGCTTTCGATGATCACAACGCCGCCTGAGAACAGGCAGGCGATCGACACGTACGTGCTGGAGGAGAATCCCGACATTACACGGATGGCCATCCTTAACGAGATAGAGCGCGGGGGGCAGGTCTTCTTTGTGCACAACCGGGTGCAGACGATCGAAGGAGTTGCAGAGAGCCTGCGCCTCCTGGTGCCGGAGGCGACATTCCGCACCGCGCACGGGCAGATGCACGAGCACGAGCTCGAGGACATTATCATTGATTTTGTAGACGGCAAGTTCGACTGCCTTGTGAGCACATCCATAATCGAGTCCGGGCTCGATATGCCTAATGTGAATACCATTATCATCAACAGGGCGGAAACCTTCGGGCTTTCCCAGCTTTACCAGCTGAAGGGCAGGGTAGGCCGCTCGAACGTAAAGGCCTATGCTTATCTCTTCTATCCAAGGCATATCCCGCTTACGGAGATACAGCAGAAGCGTTTGCAGGTAATCTCCGAGTATTCGGAGATCGGGAGCGGGTTCAAAATAGCGATGAAGGACCTCGAGATACGCGGATCTGGAAACATACTCGGGCGCGAGCAGTCCGGGAACATCATGGAGGTCGGGTTCGACCTGTACTGCCAGATGCTGGAGGATTCAGTACGTAAGCTTAAAGGCCAGAAGCCGGTTTCATTATTCCGCACTCCTGTATTCTTAAAGACCAACTTTTATATTCCGGAATCATACATAACAGATGAAAAGCAGAAGATAGAATTTTACAAGAGATTCGAAGCATGCGAACTAGTCGAAGAGGTAGCTCAGCTTGAACAGGAGCTTCTGGACAGATTCGGCCCCCTGCCTGACGAAGTAAAGATACTGGTTGAGCTTGAAAAGATCCGTGCGCTTGCATCTTCGCTTGAAATTGAAGAGGTCATTGAAGATTCCAGGGCAATTAAAATAAGAATGTCGAAAAATACGCGAATTGATCCCGGGAAAATCGTTTCCATCATACAAAAAGACAAAAGGCTTTCTTTTGACCGCAAAGAAAAAGATATTTTAATCTTTAAACCAAAGGCAGATAAGGAAGAAAAAAGGCTCGAAGAAGTAAAAAAATGGTTGCAACAAATATCCGTGCCTAATAACACCAACTAAAATCTGAAACTAAAATAATATTAAAGGATAGTGTGAAATGAACATTAAAAAATATTCAATTGTGCTTTGTGTTGTTATTATTGCGGCTTTTATTATGTTGTCATGCGGCGGCGATGATAATAAATGGATAGCCAAAATAAAAGGCGATGAAATTACCCTGGGTGAGTTGAACGCTCTTTATTATGCACAGCAGAAATCGATGTACAATGATGCTACAAATGCTGAAATTGACAGACGCGCTGCAGATGCACAGGAAGTGGCGAAAAATCCGACTCTCGATAAAAAGGAATTTCTTGAAAACGTGGTCAGACAGAGGCTCGTTTATAATAAAGCTATTGAAGAGGGAGTCCATAAGAACAGGGAAGCCGAAGCGCTGATACAGATGGCAAAGGAAGCGGTTGTAGTAGGATACTTTATTAAAGAGAAATTCAAGGATCAGATTGAAGTAAGCGACCAGGAAATCGCGAAGATATATTCTGAGCAGAGAGCAAGATTTAAGGGCGCTCCTGTCGACGAAGCGGAAAAGTATATCCGCCAGCAGATGATGCAGCAGAAGCTTCAGGTGAAATTAAGGGAATTGGTCGAGACACTGAAAGAGGAAGGCGGCATTAAACGTAATCTGGATTTACTGGAGAAAAAAGATGCTGCTAAAATGGATGAAAATGAGCCAGCTTCTGATAAAACGTCAAAAGAAGCCGTTAAAGCAGAATCCGGTAAATAAATAAGTATAAAACCATATAAAGGGCGGGCATATGTCTGCCCTTTTTTTGTTTTCAAAGCCTTGAAACCTGATACCCCGCTTGCGCCGAAAGCGGAATCCGGCGCGGCATGCACTTTAGAAAATCAATATTTTTAAAAATAACAATTTTTGATTGAAGAGAAATTAAATAATAATATTGAGTATATAGAAGAATGGGACTGGGAAAAAGCTGTGCCAGCAGGCAGGGCAGTAGCCAGACACAAAGCCCATAAGGAAGGCATTGCCCATGAAGGAGTTCATCTGTGGGTGTTAAGATTGACGGATAAACCCGAAATTCTGTTCCAGCACAGGGCAAAAACAAAGGATATGTATCCTGACTGCCTTGATATCACTGTTGGCGGACATGTTCCTTTCGGAATTAAAGAGAATAAAATACAGAAAGAATCATTCGAAGAGATCGGCATATCTCCGCGCAATGACGAGCTTATAGATCTTGGTTATTACAGATATGAAGAAATAGCTGATGAACTGTACCATCGTGAGTTCCAGCATGTGTTTCTCTGTGTGGATAACAGGCCGCTGAATCAGTATAATTTTACGGACGGCGAAGTGGATGGTATATTTGCAGTAAGATTAAAAGATCTCGAATTACTTATGCAAAGTGACATTTCATTTCCAATAGAAGGATATGAAGAAAAATCTCTCATTGAAAGAGAAGTTTCCAGAAAAGATTTTCATCCGCTTTTATTTGCGGAATCAATGAAAGAGTACATGAAAGTAATAATTCAGGCATGTAAAGAAATTGCCGTTAACGGCTCTGTAAGCACCAGGATGCCGGATTTATGAATTACATTGCCGGCAAATGAATAAAAATATTTATTGACTTTATGCTGATTTATCAACTATAGTAAAAATCAAAAATCGATAGTATTAGCGGATCGATTTTTAGTAATAATGTTAATATCATTTTTCGGTAAATTGATTTAAATCAATTTTATAAAAAACTCAATCAACTTGAGTAATTTAGAAAACAGTAGTCCATATTCAGGAGGAATAAAGATGAAAAAGCTTTCATTATTAATTTCACTCGCTGTTATAATTACGGCAATTTCAGCATGCGGCGGCGGAACTCAGTACAGGGATCCTTCAAAGGATAAGGGATCAATGGAATTCGGGCCTAAGGAAATTAAAATGACTGTCAATAAGATGGTCGGTTCAATGTATGATTTTCTGAAAAATGAATGGAAACAGCCTGCTTTCCTGCAGGTCCAAAGATTCAGGAATAAAACATCAGAACATATTGATACTCAGATGATAACGAATGAAATTGCGACCAATCTATTGAAAAAGAGAATTTATTTTATTGATGATACATTAACCCAGGAAGCATTAAAAGAAATGGAGCAGGGTATGACAGGGCTTATAGATCCTGATGCCGCCATACCCGTCGGCCAGGCAAAATCCCCGAATATGTATCTTTCCGGCGATATAATTGACAATGTCAGGACAGTTGGCGGAAAAAGACTTCAGTATATGGTCATTACTTTAAAATTATACAATCTTAAAACCAGAGTGGTGGAATGGCAGGAACAGCAGGAATTTCTTAAGGCCACATCAAAAAATAAATATTCTCTATAGGCAGAATATCATAGCAAAGGATCTTAATAATGAGAAATCGTCTCTGCTCTATTATTGTCATTGCGTTTATATCATTAGTTACCGCATGCACAACTGATTACAATACGCTTATAAAGGACTCTGAATCCGAATTCTATAAGAACAATTACATGTCAGCGGCAAAAAAGCTGCTTCCTTACATCAATAAAGAAGACAAGAATCAGCTTCTTTTCATGATGGAGTGCGGACTAATGCTTCATGCAGCAGGCGAATATGAGAAAAGCAATACAATACTAATCGATGCAGGGAAGCTGGCTGATAAAATTGCCACAAGCATAAGCAAGGAAGCCGCGGCTCTTCTGCTTAATGAAACGCAGACAAATTACAAGGGCGAAGATTTCGAACGCGTTTTAATACACATGTATACAGGAATAAACTTCCTAATGCTGAACAATCCCGACAACGCGCGTGTTTCTTTTAAGAAAGTGAATGACATGCTTAGAGAGATCAATGTCACCGGCGGTAAAACATACAAGCAGAACATTATGGCCAAGTACCTTACAGCGATTGCTTTTGAACTGACAGCTGACATGAATAAAGATGAAAACGACACTGAATTTGCCTATATCGAATACAAGCAGATACATGAACTTGCTCCGAAACTGGAATTAGTATATGACGACCTGCAAAGACTGGCCTACAAACTCGGAGATAAAGAAGAATATAACAAATGGGTTTCGAAATTCGGGAAGAGGTACAATGTCCCGAAAAATTCCGGAGAACTTATTATTTTCTATCATGCAGGCAGAGGCGCTGTTAAAGCAAGCAGAGGAAATCTTTTAAAAGATTCAAAAATGAAAACAGGCATCACTGTTTCACTCGGATCCATGCCGTTAAAGACAGGAGTGACAGTAGGCGCAGCTTTAATCGCTCTTAATGTAGCCGAACATCCCATACCTGTATTTAAAAAACGGTCAAATAAAATCAGACAACTGGAAATTGATATAAACGGAAAAAAAACAGCCGGTACAGTATTGCTGGAAGATATTGAAAATACTGCTGTTAAAAATATGGAGGAGCAGTATTCCGGGATGTACATGAAAGTGGCAGCCGGCATTGCTGTTAAAGCTGCCGCATCTGTTGCAACCGGATTGGCTGCCAGGCAGGTTGCAAAAAGTTCAGGAAAGCAGGTTGGCCAGTTTGCAGGCATAATAGGCGCTATTGCCGGTGCAACTACAGGCGCTGCTCTTGCTTCGCAAATTAAACCCGATCTCAGATGCTGGCATACTTTGCCTGCCAATCTCCAGATTGGCAGGATGTTTCTCATGCCCGGAGTGTACGATATCACTGTTAAATATATCAACAACAATGGTACTGTAAGCGAAACCAGAACGAGTAAAATTGAAATAAAAAATGGCGTGAAAACGTTTTTAAATTACAGGACAATATATTAAGTTTACATAAAATAAAACGCCGGGAGAGAATGCCCGGCGTTTTGAGTGGTACTTCGATGTTGGCTCATCGTTATTTTAATAATTGCAGTACAGTCTGCGCTTTTGTATTGGCCTGCGCTAACATTGCCGCCGCTGACTGGGTCAGTATCTGATAACGTATAAATGAAGACATCTGCTCAGCCATATCAGTGTCTCTTATGCGGCTTTCGGAGGCCTGAACGTTCTCATAAGCGTTCATAAGTTCTTTTGCAGCATGTCCCAGCCTGTTATAGTAGGCTCCGAGATCCGCTCTTTGTTTTGCTATGATATCCAACGCATGATCAGTAAGTCCAATTACCGAATTAGCCTTTCCGGGAGTTGATATTGAAATGAAAGTAAGTACAACCGGGTTTCTTAAACCTAAAGCGCCTGTTGTCATGGTTCCGATAAAGACTCTTTCCCTTTGATGCATATTCGGACCCATATGGAACCACATTGACGCGCTTGGGTTGATCCTGGAAAACGCGCCCTGGAGAACTTTCATTTTATTGAATTCCGCCTGGGAAGATACCCTGTCTATTTCATCTATAAGAGCTGATACTTCTACCTGTACAAGCTGTCTGTCACCCGCTTCATAAATTCCGTTTGACGTCTGAACTGCAAGCACGCGGATCCTCTGGATGATATCATGCAGTCCCTGAAGATATCCTTCCGCAGTCTGGATAAAAGACATTCCGTCTTCGGTATTCCTTTCAGCCTGTCTCAGGCCGCCGATCTGGCTTCTCATTTTTTCAGATACTGCCAGTCCTGATGCATCGTCACCGGCCCGGTTTATCCTCATTCCCGAAGATAATTTCTCTATATCCTGAGTAATATTCCAGTCATGAAATTTTAATGTTCTGTGAGCAAATATGGCGCTTGTATTATGATTTATAATCATAATTCCTCCTTGACACTATTGTCATCATCCCTGGTGGCAGAAAAGTTTAATTCTTAATAAAAAAATCAGCTAAGATTACGATAAGAATTATCGTTTATAATTATATATTTAAAATTCTATGTTTCTTTATATTTACTCGACTTATTATTATGTTTGTTTAAGGGTTGTTATTGTCATTTATGATCGATTATTAGCGATTATTTGTTAATATAGCATTATTTATATAAAATATCATTTATGTATATAATTATGATATTATTACCAGAAAAGCCTTATTTTTTTTTATTGCATTTTTAAATAATAATAAATAGTTCTGCTATACATCAGAATTATGTTTTTAAATATATTCGGATGGCTAAATGATTTATCTATTGATACTTAGTGCTTTTATTAATATTAATTACGAAATCTGCAGCAAATCTAAAAAGAAAATAAGGTAAAATGTTTAAAAAATATAATGGATTTGATTCGCGGTTTAAACGTCCAAATAAAAATGAAAAATCACCGGACACAATAAAAACTGAAAGAAAAGATCCTAAAGATAATAAAACTAAATTATCTTCCAGTCTCAAATTGCCGGATATTCATTCTCGAAAAGAATCTGATAATAAAAAAAAGACTACGATTGCCGGTTTTAATATTAAAAAGAAATTTTCATTTCCGGTTAATCTGTCCGGTTCTTTTAATCTCTCATTGATTTTTAGTAATGCCGGCAGTTTTGTAAAAAATAAAATCCTCATTTATAAATCTATATTGATAGGCATCTCATTTGGCCTGGTTATTACTTTAATAATATTTTGTATAAGCACTATAATTACCAATTATAAAAAGGTTATTGCCCTTGCCGATTTTCAGCCCAATATAACAACAAATATCTACGACAAAAACGGACTGCTTGTATCGGAATTATTCAGGCACAAAAGAGAAGTTGTGCCTCTTTCGAAAATGCCGCCTGTACTCATAGATGCGTTTATCGCCCTTGAAGATAACGAATTTTACGATCATTACGGGCTTAATATCAAGGGTATTGTAAGGGCATTTTTTATTAATGTATTTTCGGGCAGAATCAAACAGGGCGGCAGCACTATAACCATGCAGCTTGCGAAGATCCTGTTAACAACCGCAGATAAAAGTTATCTCCGGAAAATTAAAGATATTATCATCGCCTTAATGATTGAGGTTGCCTATTCAAAAAATGAAATACTGGAGTTGTATCTTAATCAGATTTTCCTGGGACATGGAGTATATGGCGTGGAAAGCGCATCTTCATTATATTTCAGTAAACATGTCTGGCAGATTAATCTTGCCGAAGCAGCGCTTTTAGCGAGTCTTCCCTCGGCGCCTAACAAACTTTCTCCTATAAGACATACTAAACGATCCATAGAAAGGCACAGAATTGCACTTGCAAAAATGGCTGATTGCGGTTTTGTCAATATACCTGAAGCTGAAAAGGCTTATCTAGGCTTCTGGCCTGATTATCTCGCATATATTAATGATCTTCCGCCTTCCATTACATCATGGTCGAGTAAAATTGACAAGGCTCCCTGGTTTACGGAATACATACGACGAAAACTTGTTAATCAATTCGGTGCAGAAACAGTTTATAAGGACGGACTCTCTGTATATACAACGCTGGATTTAAAGAAACAGCTTGCTGCACAAAAACAAATACAGGAAGGCATGGACAGGCAGGCAGCTGTTTCCGGTAATTTATCATTTAAGAATGAGGACTATATCATTGAAAATTTTTCGGAAGTGACAGAGCTTTTTTCTCTATTGTTCAATACGGATCCGTACTATAAAAAAGGGACTCTTGAAGTTAAACAGATCAATGACCGTTTGAAATCGGAAATTCTTGATGAGCTTGATATTCTTAATTTTCTGTCCGGTACTGAGTATGTATCCGATTTTATGAGCGATTATAGAGAAAATCTATCCGGAAATAAAACATCTCAGAAAGTTCAGGGGTGTCTGATTTCGATCGATCACAGAACCGGTTATATTGAGGCAATGGTAGGCGGCTCGGAATTTTCAAGCATAAATCAATTAAACAGGGTTATGCAGTCAAAACGACAGGCTGGTTCCGCGATTAAAGGGCTTCTTTATTCTGCAGCAATAGAATCAAAAATGTTTACCCCTGCAACGGCAATACTGGATTCTCCTGTAATGTACATCGATAGAGAAGGAGTGGATTGGATACCAGGGAATTATGATGAAAGATATTACGGTCTGGTCAGGCTGCGTACTGCGCTGGAGAAATCTCTCAATGTTATTTCAATTAAAATCGCTGAAAGATTGGGATTGGACAGGATACTGGAATATTACGCGAAGCTGTTAAAGCTCGAAAAGACTGAAGCTAAAAAACGTATACCGAGAAATCTTTCAATTGCTTTGGGAAGCATTGACGTTTCTCCATTTGAACTTGCCAGGGCATATGCGATAATCGCTAACGGGGGAAGGGATGTAATTCCTTTCAGCATTCGATATATAAAGGACAGAAATGGGGAAATAATCGATAATCCCGAATCTGACATCCGGGCGGACTTAAAAAATAAATCGGAAAACGGATCCTTGCAGATCATAAAAGCGGACACAGCCCAGATAATGATAAGTTTGTTAAGGTCTGTTATGACATCAGGTACGGGATTATCTGCCGCTATGGGAAGGCCTGCGGGCGGGAAAACAGGTACATCAAGCTATCATAGGGATGCATGGTTTGTGGGCTTCACGCCGCAGCTGACAACATGTATCTGGGCTGGTTATGATAACTCCAGCATTTCTTTGGGAGAAGGACAGACAGGCGGTGGTATAGTTGCTCCGATATGGCGCGAATATATGAAACAGGCATTGGAAAATGAGCCGTATCTGGAATTTCCGCATTATGCTTCTTTGGTTAGCCAGACTGTTTGTGCGATCTCCGGGCTCTTGCCTTCTCCTTATTGTAAAAAGACAGTGGATGAATTATTCGCAGAGGATACATTACCGGAATCCGAGTGTAATTTCTGCGAGGATTTAAAGTATAATATTGATCCGCTAAAACCCACGCCAAAGGAAAACATTGCAGGAAGTCAGAGGGAATCGATACTTGAGAACATCATGGAAAATAAAGACAGTTCGTCTATATTAGACAGGATTGGCAAAGATCTACTGGAGTAATGATCCCCAATCAATAACGCGTCCGTCAAAAGCAGGCCCGTCCACGCATGCTCTTTTTATTCCGGCGTTTGTTTCTACGGCACATCCGGAACATAAGCCGATGCCGCATCCGAAATAATTTTCGAGCGAGACTTCAATACGCGTATCAGGATTTTGGAATATTCTGACAATACCGGCCATCATTATTGCAGGCCCGCAGGTATACACTATATCATATCCGGAACCGCCTGCTAATTCGCCGGAAATATCGCATGCGGTGCCTTTACGGCCGCCTGAGCCGTCGTCGGTTGCCAGATAAAATGTATTTGAAATCAACCTGTATTTATCCTCAAAAAAAATATAATCTTTTGATCTTGCTGCATAAAGGTAATTGACGATATTATTTTTTGCCTTTAATTGTTTTGCAAGATAATAAAGCGGAGCATTGCCGACTCCTCCGCCGATCAACAGAGTGTTTTTATTTTCAGTTATGGAAAAACCCTGCCCCAGCGGTGCGATAACATCCAGATAACCGGCTTTGCAGATATTTTTTAAAATTTCCGTCCCTTTGCCCACAACCTTAAAAATAATCTCAATAATATTTTCTTTATGATCAAATATGGAAAACGGCCGCCTGAGAAGGGGATCATTTTTTCCGATTTTAATATTGGCAAATTGGCCGGGGTGTGATAAACTTATCCCAATATCAATCTTTAACAGATAATGGTCCTTGCAGACTTCGAGAGGTTTATCGATGAGAGTTGCCATAACAGCCTTTATTGTTCAGGACTAAAGTTAATTGACTGGATCTCGGTGTAAACAGGCCCTTCTTTTGTTAGAGTGGAAGAATACAGTGCTAATTTGTTGAACTTAGATTCGAAAAAAAATAATTCTTTATTCTCAACCAGATATTGTCTGATTTGTTCATTGAGTTTGCTGCCTTTACGGATTCTTGCAAGGGTGAGATGAGGCACAAATTTATTTTTTTCTTTTTTAAAGCCCAGATCCGAAGTAAAATTTTCAACAGATTGGCTTAATTTATTAATTGCAGTTTCATCGGTTTTAATGCCTGCCCATATTACGTTCGGATTTTTCAGATCCGGGAATACACCCAGTCCGAATAGAGTAAAAGAAATAATTTTCTTAATGTCTATTAAATTATCATTAAAATTGTCTTTTATTTTATTTGCTGTTTTTTCACTGCATTCACCCAGGAATTTGAGTGTAATGTGATAATTTTCCGGGGGAACGACTTTAAGTTCTTTATATTTGTTGAAGTAATTATAAATTTCATTGGTTTTATCATTAATTATATTATTCACTGGAAGCGCGATAAAAAGCCTTGGCATACATGGTCTCCAATTTTTAAATTAAAAACTGATATCATCTTTTACCGGTTTAATATAGTATTTGCCCGACTGCCTATATTCAAACCTTATCAGTTTGAAATCAATTATTTTTTTTATTATGTCGGATTTAATGACGATCGAAAGATTGAATTTTCTTATTTGGACCGGTATCCAGTTAAACGCTATTATCTGAAATACCTTATCTCCGGATAAAATTGAGCCTTTGTATTTTACGAAATCGCCGGAAAAATCCATATCGTTATCGCACAATTCCCCGGTATCACTTTTGTATAAGGATAAAATGTCTCCGAATTTTAATCCGGCATAGGGCAGGGAGTTATATTTATTCCTTAAATCATCTGCGTTCATTGGATTTATACTGATATTATTGTAATGTAATTTGATCTCTCCGATATTAAGCGGTATATTGCCTGTATTTTCTAAAGCAATTATAAAATAAATTAATTTAGGCATACGGCTGAATTTAGGGCTAATTTTTTTATCAATAAACCTGTCATTATTTAATATCGTTTGCAGCTGTTCTTCCTTTATTTCTTTTGACGCTAACATAATATTATTACTGATAATTAATGCACAATTATTATCAATAATTTGCGCCTGTAATGTTTCTACCGGAACAATATCTGTTGCTATTTTATTTACAGAGGAACATTTAAAGAGAGACAGAAACAGTAATATAATAATACCGGACTTGAGTTTCATTGTTTATTATTATTTAAATTGTTATCAAAGCGAGCCTAAAGACACCTGACTTGTTGCCAACAATGATAATAAAATCGATTAAACTGCAAGTTATATTTAATTAAAAATTTCCATTAAAATAAACTTGAGAAATATAAATTATTATTATAATATTTATAACGTAGGGAATCAATATTTCCGATAATTATTACAGCATGCTGTTTTAAAATGAAATTGCGATAATAGAGACTTATGAAAACAATACGATTAATATCGGTATTTATAATATTATTTAATTTTATACCCGTATGTGCTTTTGCAGTAAATAATATAAAGAACAGCCCTGCATTTGAAATTTTTATTAAGATGGAAAAACATACGTTTAATATTAATGAATCTCTTGTTTTGAACGTCAATATTAAGAATAAATCCGCAACCAGGAAGACATTTAAAATTTATGATGCAGTTTATACAAGCTTCAGGCCGGTTGTTTATGATATGAGCGGCCGGGAAGCTGAAACATTAGTTGCTTATCGCTTGAAAAATAAATCTATATCGGAAACAATTAAGAATAGCGGTTCAAGAGTCATTAACCTGGCGCAAAATGAAGCCTTTTCGCATTCTATTGATATTAAAAATATTTATAGAATAGAACCGGAAAGGGAATACAGGGTTAAGGTTTTATTTTCTCCTGATGCAGAAGATCAAAATATACACGTAAGTACTAATCAATTGACATTCATCATGTTGCAATCCGGTGACACTGGTAAAAGCGGGATATCGAGAATATCAAGTTTCACTTCACCTGCGAGAGAATTAACTCCTTTGGAGATTGTATTATTGTTTTTAAAAGCAGAAAAAGACAGAAATTGGGATAATTATTTTAAATATATGGATATTGAAAAATATATTAAAGCTTACCCCGATTATGTTAAAATATATGACCAGGCAGTCACGGCAGATAATATTGAAAAAAAAGAGAATATAGTTATTGAATTTGTAAATTTTTTAAAAAAAGAACGCAGTGATTATATTATTTCTTATTTAGTTCAAAATGAATTAAAGAGCTCTGAAAATAACAGTTATGTAGAAGTATTGGTAAAAAGATTTGCAGTGCGTAGTCCTGTGTATTATAATTACAGGTACTTATTGGAAAAATATGATAATTTATGGCTTATTACCGATGTTCAAGTCACAGTAGCTAAGGGGCAAAGATTATGACAGAAATTCTATCTCAGGATGAAATAGATGCGCTGTTAACCGCGATTTCGACTGGTGAGGTCGACACTACTGAGTATTCAGCGACTCAGGAGCAGCGTAAAGTAAAGATATATGATTTCAGGCGACCTGATAAATTTTCAAAAGATCAGATCAGGACGCTTCAAATGATGCATGAAACATTTGCCCGTTTAACAACAACAGCGCTGTCCGCACAGCTGAGAGCGCTTGTAAGCGTACACGTCGCATCTGTCGACCAGCTGACTTACGAAGAATTTGTTCGATCAATCCCGAATCCCACTACGCTTGCCGTTATTAATATGGATCCCCTTAAAGGTTCCGGCGTTCTTGAAATTGATCCTTCGATCACTTTTACTATCATAGATAAACTGTTCGGCGGCATTGGAGAATCATCGCGAATAACACGTGAACTTACTGATATTGAACTTTCCGTAATGGAAGGCATAATAGTCAGAATACTCGGCAACCTAAGGGAAGCCTGGTCAAACGTAATTGACCTGAGGCCCAGACTTGGCAATATAGAAACAAATCCGCAGTTTGCCCAGATAGTACCTCCCAATGACATGGTTGTTCTTATAACACTTGAAACAAAGGTTGGTGAAGTTGAAGGTATGACTAACCTGTGTATACCTTACATAACAATTGAGCCAATTATATCAAAGCTATCGGCGCAATACTGGTATTCAAGCATCAGAAAGGGGACAACAGACGAAAACCTGGCAATAATTCAGGGAAGACTTGAAAACGTTGAACTCCAGGTGGTTGCTGAAATCGGTGAAGTCTCAATAACAATGGCGGAAGTACTTGATCTTAAGGTAGGCGATGTTATTAAGCTTCCTGATACTAAAGTCAATTCTGATATGGTTCTTCGCGTGGGCGGCAGAAAGAAATATAAGTGCAGGCCGGGAGTCATTGGAAGCAGGGTAGCTGTTCAAATCGGTGAAAATATTATAGACATTCCTGATGAGCTATTAATTACACGAAGAAGTGAAGACGAAATATAGCTATTTATTGAGCCATTTGCAGCGGTTTTAATATAAGTCGATTCAAGATTAAGTGATACAAACGAAAAATTAAAATATATTATAAATACTGGATATGAGTTATTGAGGAATTTTATTTAAATAGGGGACTGGATCAACATATTCTGTGCCTATCTTTATTTGATAATAGCATAAATGTTTTGAAGTTTTTCCTGTTCTGCCTACATATCCGATTATCTCGCCTTTGGCCACTTCCTGATCCACCTCAACTAATATTTTTTGACAGTTGGAATAAACAGTAGTAAATCCGTATTTATGTTTTATCGCTGCTGTAAGTCCGAGTTTTGAATTCCATTGTATATTTTCTACTTTTCCGGGAGCAGTTGCCCTGATTTCAGCTCCAGGAAAAGCTGAAATTTCAATACCGGAATGAAATTCATTTATATTTTTATAAGAAGAACTGTTATAACCGAATTTTGAAATGATATATCCTTCTACCGGCCATAAGGAGGGCGTATTTTCTATTATTTTTTTTCGTGCATTTAAAAATTTTTTTATTTTAAGAAGTACATCACGGGAAGTTTTAAGTTCATGTTCAATTTCTTTAATGTTTAATTCTTCTATTGAGGGCGACAAATGATCGGGAACGGAATTATCAGAATTCGGGTTTGGTACCCCGCCTTTTGCCCATAAAGAATCAACATCTTTCTCGTTTGTGAGAGAGTATAAATATGTGAGTTCAGGTTTAAACTTTTGAAATATATCATATAGCTTGTTTATTTCATCTTTATATTTGGATATTTGAATTTTTGAATTAGAGCCATACATTTTTAATTTTGAAACGTCTTTAATTGTTGATGCATGGTTTACAACAGAAATAGAAGTGATAGTAATTATAATTAAAATCGCTGAAATAATAAGGGTTATTGCATATATGGGAACATGAAAATTTATTATTCTTTTTTCCGAATGAGGAATCAGCATTATTGTTAAACGCTCTTTTGCTTTTTTGAGAAAAACACTCCATTCGGATTGAATAAATTCCCGGATAAAACCGAAATTATCAGAAAAAATTTTTTTTATAAATTTTAACAGAATTTCCAGGTCAGCGTCTTTAAACGGGTTTAAACTGTTTTTTATATTTGGTATAGGCATAAAATAAATATTATATTTAAGAAGCTTCTATGAATTTATAATAAAAAACATATTTATAATTGAATATAAAGTTATTACTTTTAAGTAGTTTAATATTTCTAATAATATTAAATTATTCTGTCAGTTTTATAATTAAACTTTTTGTTTGTCAAGCTTTATATTATTATCGGGAATTAATAGAAGGAGAGTAAATTAAAATTCAGCTAAATTCTACTAGAAATATAGTTTTTATCACCATAACCAAGCAAGAATTATGCAAAAAATTAAAAAAGTTCTAATTTGAAAATTTATTATGCCGAAATGAATAATAAGTAAAGATATGTAAAAATCAGATATATGATAATAATAAGTATATTTTAATCATATTTTCAATTAAATTCTTATAAATGCCTTTAAACGTCTATAACTGACATAAATTTCGGGTATATGCTTTCCGAGAATGAAAGCAGAGTATACAATAATAAAAATCAGACACTATCAATAATCGATTTAGTTAATAAAGTAAAAGGTAGTGTGAGATCTTTGAAAACTGAAGAATTTTACTGCAAGCATTTTAAAATGCGGAGGGTTTAATGGTTGCAGTAAACTAAAGGTATTCCCTGTACTTTTGCAGCCAATATTTTCAACCTGATATGGAGATCAGGTTATATTAAACAAAGGAGTGTTTAAGATGATTATCAATAATAATATGAGTGCTATCAATGCAAACAGGGTACTCAAGTTTAAACATTGGGATGTTAACAGCTCAATGGAAAAACTCGCATCCGGAATGCGTATAAACAGAGCTGGTGATGATGCCTCAGGACTGGCTGTTTCTGAAAAAATGAGAACTCAGATTCAGGGCTTAAGACAAGCCGAAAGAAATACCGAAGACGGTATGTCTTTTATCCAGACAACTGAAGGATATCTGCATCAGACATCCGGAATTCTACAGAGGATAAGAGTCCTTGGCGTTCAATCATCGAACGGTATCTACTCTCAGGAAGACAGACAGCTTATTCAAGTGGAAGTTTCTGCTCTTGTTGATGAAGTGGACAGGATCGCATCACAGGCTGAGTTTAACAGATTTAAACTTCTGCTTGGCGAATACTCAAGGATAAATCCGAAGGCAAGTATGTGGTTCCATATGGGTCCGAATATGCATCAGAGAGAGAGAGTATATATTGGAACAATGACTGCCGAAGGATTAAATCTTGTAGACAGAACACACAGACTGATTGCAAACGTAAGTACAGCGGATAACTCAAACAGGACCATTGGTTTGGTTGATGATGCCCTTCAGAAAATAGCTAAACAGAGAGCTGACCTTGGCGCATATTATAACAGACTTGATTTTGCTGCCAAAGGTTTGATGAATGCTTATGAAAACACACAGGCGTCAGAGAGCAGAATAAGAGATGCTGATATGGCTGAAACGATGGTATCCTTTACCAAGGATCAGATCCTTGTACAAAGTGGTACTGCTATGTTGGCTCAGGCAAACATGAAAACGAGAACAGTTCTACAGCTTCTGGGAGGGTAAAATATAAATTACTAGAAGATTATAATTCAAGAGGGAATACCGGCAATAAAAAAATAACCCGCTTTTTAAGCGGGTTATTTTTTTTTAAAAGGTATCAGCGGGAATTATTAAGCGAAAGCTTCAAAAATTGAGCCTGGAATAGATTTATCGGAAAAATTAATAAGATTACCACTAGAGCTGTATCCGGCAGTTGTGAGTGAATTAACGTTGTTAATGTTGCCGGTTAAACCTGATGATGAACGTTTGATATAATTAAATGCGGACTCAGCCCTTTCATGAACTGCCGGAACCTTTACAACTTTTCCGGCATTATATTCCGGCCATAAATATGCTTTTTTAAGCAATATCTTGCCAGGGAGCTGGGTCTGATAAATTACCTGTGATATACTTGATGATATATTCATAGCGTTAAATTTGTCGGTGTAATCATGAGAAAACTTAAATACTTTTTTGGGTTTTTTTTACTTGAAATATAGTTTTTTCTAATGTTTTAAGTATTTTAATTTGTAATATAATAGTCTTGTTGCGAAACTAAGATTTTTTAAGAATAATTTTATGGGACAAACATACAGAAACCCGGTACCGACAGTAGATATTATAATTGAAATTACGGATCACAATAATTATAATTTATCGGGAACAAAAATTGTTATAATCCGCAGGAAGAATCCTCCGTATGGATGGGCTTTACCCGGAGGTTTTGTGGATTATGGCGAATCCCTTGAGAATGCAGCCATAAGAGAGGCGAAAGAAGAAACTTCACTCAATGTTGAACTGATAAAACAATTCCATACTTATTCTGAGCCGGGGAGAGACCCTAGACAGCATACTATCTCGACAGTGTATATTGCAAAGGCTTTCGGTATTCCTGTCGGTATGGATGATGCCGTGGAAGCAAAATTGATTGATAGAAATTCTATTCCGGATGATATGGCCTTTGATCACGGAATAATTATAAAAGATTATTTTAACAATAAATATTAGTATAGCGTCCCATTTAATAATATGGGTTGATAAAATCAATAGATTAAAATACATTACAAAATTTTCTGCGGAATCAGGCCTTCCTTGATTGATTTTTAGTTTTTAAAAGTATTTGCATCAGGCCTGAAAAGCGTCCTCAAAAATTTTGTAATGTATTTTAATCTATTGTATGTTCAATTTGTTTTTGAGATGACTTGTAAATAATTTATTTTAGTTAAAATCTTCCTTACAAAATATATTACAATATGGAAAGATCGCAACTTCTTTATAAAATAACAACTATAGCGCTTAGGGCGCTTATTAAAGCCACAAATGCTGAGATCAGGATCCATGGTAAAGAAAATATAATTGATCAGCCTGTTCTTTATGTTATCAATCATTTTACCCGGATGGAAACATTTTTCCTGCCCTATATAATACATCAATTAACAAAAACTGAAATACTATCACTCGCAGCCAGTGAATTTTTCGGCGGAGGGTTCGGAAATTATCTGGAGAGACTCGGAGCAGTTTCTACAAATTCCCCTGACAGAGACCGTATTATGACCTCAGCCCTTCTTAAAAAAGATATGTCATGTCTGGTTTTCCCTGAAGGGCAGATGATCAAGGATAAGAAGATAATAGAAAAGGGAAAATACATGGTTTATAATTCGGGCATAAGAAGACCGCCGCATACAGGCGCTGCGGTTCTTGCACTAAGAGCGGAATTTTACAGGCAGAAATTAGCTCATTTCAGGGATACTAAATTTAATGAAGGAATTAAAACTTACAGCGAATTTTTTGATATAGATTCAAAAGAAAAATTAAATGAAGTAATTAAGGCGCAGACCCATATTATTCCTGTTAATGTAACGTATTATCCGGTAAGAGCAAGAAAAAATCTGATCAATAAAATTGCGTCAAAGCTGGTCGGCAATGTTCCTGAAAGACTCGAAGAGGAACTTGCTGTAGAAGGTTCCATGCTTATTGACGGCGTGGATATTGATATCAATTTCGGTAAAGCAATTGTCGTGCGGCCATTTCTTCAAAAAGAAAAAATCAGGAAAATGATACAGAGTACAAATACATTTATTGAAAAAGAGGAGATAAAAAATAAACTAAGGTTTAAAATTGAAAGCAGAAAATTAATGTATAATTATATGAAATCCATTTACAGTATGACCACTGTAAATCATGATCATATATTATCATATATTTTATCGAAATATAAAAAAAATAAAATATCAAAAAAAGATTTAAGGAACAGGGCATTCCTTGCTATCAGCATGATGAAGGATCAGCTTGAATATAACCATTCTTTTATTGACCGCAAACAGAATTCCCTGTTGATAGACGAAGACAATGATAAGATGCAGAATTTTATAAAGGCGCTGGAAGAAGATTCATTGATATATACGGATAAAAATTATATTTATAAGAAAAAAGAAAGATTTTCAAGGATTCATCAATTTCATACAATAAGAAAAGACAACATAGCCGAAGTGCTGAAAAATGAAATTGAACCGCTCTGCAGCCTGGTTAAATCACTTAATAATATTATGAGAGTGCCGGAATTTTTAATTCGTAAAAAAATAAGAGATAAATTTTTAAAATGGGATTTGGAGCTTTTTGAGCGCGATTATAAAAAGTATTATTATAAAAAGCAAAGCAAACCGAAAAATATCGGCCAGCCGTTTTTCTTAAAAAAGCCTTTCAGCAAAAAAGGTATTTTACTTATTCACGGATACATGGCCGCGCCGGAAGAAGTAAAGGAACTTGCCCGTTTTTTGCATAGGTCAGGGTATAGCGTTTATGGAGTCAGGTTGCGCGGACACGGCACTTCACCAGAGGATCTTGCTGCCAGAACATGGCAGGATTGGCTTAAGTCCGTAAGAAGAGGCTATGTAATTCTGGCAAATTCCGTAAGGGATATGGCAATCGGGGGATTCTCAACCGGGGCTGGTCTGGCCCTTCTGCATGCGAGAACACAGGAAGATTATAATTGCGTAATCTCTATCTGCGCTCCGTTAAAGCTTGCAAATATTGCATCGAATTTTGCCTCGACTGTTGTAAGGTGGAATCAATTTCTTAAGAAGATTAACATAAAAAAAGGGAAGATGGAATTTGTTCAAAATAATCCGAAGAATCCTCATATCAATTATTTTAAAAATCCTGTGAGCGGCTTATGGGAGCTTGAAAAGCTAATGAAAATTGTAAATACTAATCTTAAAGACATAAAGATACCGGCGCTTGTGATACAGGGCAGTAATGATCCGGTAGTCAATCCTGAAAGCGGAAGGGATGTTTTTGAGAAGATCGGGTCTGAGAACAAGGAATATGTTACCATAAACAGCAATAACCATATTATAATTATGGGCGAAGATACAAAAAAAGTATTTCCGCAGATTCAAAAATTTTTAAGGGAATTTTTGTAAAAAAAATAACTTGCTATTTTTTATACTTTGTATGTTTATTAATTAAAATAATAATTTTTAGGAGGAGTTTTTATGAAGTTAAAAATAATGTCAGTACTGGCTGCTTTTGCAATGGTAGCTGCTTTTTCGCTAAATGCCGATGCTCAATATATGACCCAGGATGTCATATTTGTAAAAGCAGGATATATTCCGGTTTATACTGTTACATTTGATGAAGACTTTGAGGATGATGAACTTGAATTCAGAGGATTTGCCTTACAGGGCGAATATAACCTGAATTTTGACGGATTCTGGCTTGGGTTCGGGCTGGAGTATCAATACACTAAACTGGATGTAGAAGGGGAGAAAAATTTAGCAAATCAATTTATTCTGCCTATGGCATCAATAAAGATTGCCGCAGTTGGAGGATTATATGTGGGTGGAGGTGTATCTGCAAAATATCTGATTGCTACAGAAAAGTGGTCTGACGGGTCAGAAGCTAAAAAGAAGGTGGACTTATGGGCAAACGGTATTCTCGGGTATCACATGCCGATTGGAGAAGGGCTGTTCCTGGATCTGGAAGGCAGATTCGGATGGAACCTTACTAATAAGCAGTTTTCCGAATACGAAAATGTATCAGAAACGTATAAGATGAAAAATGCTTACGACATCGCTTTCTATGCCGGTATAGGCTTCAGGGCGCTCGGGTCAAATTATTAAAAATTGTATTAAAAAAAATACAGCGCGTTCCCGGCAGTTGCCGAAGAACGCGCTGTAATGCAGTACATAAAACACATTTCTTTTTAAACACCCGCCGTAGCACGCATTGAAACAGATGCTGAAACTCCTTCAGCCGATGCATATTCACTGTTTGCCAGTATTGCGTAAACAAAATATTCCGCTCCGGGCTCAAGTCCGGTTATGGTAAACTGGGAAGCCGGATTAAGGTCTGCTTTATAAGTCCGTATGTCATCCGTCACGTTTTCGTCCAGAATTCTTTGAACAAAGAATACAATATACCTTGCGCCGGAATTTTCAGGTAAGGACAGAGAGCAAACGATCTCACCTGCAGAAGCGTTTCCTTCTACGCTTACAGTTAAAAGCTCATCTACACCGCTTTTTTTAAAAAGCTCAAGCGCTTCACCGTCAAGAACCCGCGCAGAATTAGCTTTAATGAAAGCGTTGAATCCTGTCATGTTCATATCCTTCGCGTACGAATTCCATGAAGCATGCATTGCGTTTGCCATGTTTTTCCATATTGAAACCAGAAGGGCGAACGCATTTCTTATTTCAACCTGTCTTTCGCTGTTTCCCCTTGAATAGTTAGTGTATTCCCTAACGTAGTTGGTATCTTTCCATTTAGAGAAAACAACATTACCCAGCCTGTTCCTTACATCTGCTACTAAAGTACTTAATCTTACTTTTGCCATTTTATTTCTCCTTTTAAAAAATTATTTTTCAAAGTAAATATTCAAATAAGCTCACGCCTTTCATAGAACAAGTTCCCGGGATTTCCTTTCCGAAACTAAAACCGTATTAATGTAAAGAACCCGGATTTTAAGTAATACGGAAAGAAACAGGTTTTAAGAATCGGCAGAAACCATATTTAAAATTTCCCTTTGCCTATATATACGAAAACAGGTAACATTTTAATTAAACAGCAGCAGCTAATCTTGGTTTTTAAAAACACCGGCTTTAGAACACAACTTAGAATTTGAAGCGGTTATGAAGCGGATAAAATTTATTATTTTAATTCTACTATTGCGGTTTAAATCTGAATTAGTACATTCATCTGGCTTCAAGTATGTTCAGCCAGCAAAAAGGCCGCATCCTGAGAGGCTTGAACTGAGCGAGCGAAGCCGAAGTAAGTCGAAGGGTGCGATATGTATTAAGCATTTCGTAAACTGTAATAATTCAAAATTTTTAATTTTTTTAATGAAAATTTAACTTTTTTTGCTTAAGCACTTTCCGTTTGCAAATTGTTTTCATATATTTAAATAACCTGCTCTTTATTTCTTTTTTAATAATCAATTTAGTACTACAAATTATTATAATTGCGCTGCGGTATTCGCATGTCACGGTGTTTTTCCGGTTACGTGATTTGATTTTTATCTGAATTCGGGGCGGTTGAGGCCGGAACATAAAGCCCGAATCCAATAGTTTCTATGGGTAAATTTTCAGGTTAGGGCAGGATTGCGAAAGAATAGTCTAAAATAATATATTATAACGAGGCTTTATATGAAAAATTTAAAAGAAACAGACAAAACAATATCACAGGGAATTATAGACGGCAGCAGGCAGGCTTACGCCGACTTCAGCGAGAGATTTTCCGGGTTGATTTACAATGAATGCATGAAATACTGCACTGAGAGCGAAGATACCGAAGAATTGCTTAACGAAGTCCTTATACATCTTGTTATTAAAATGGGACGGTTTAATCCCGAAAAAGGAAGCCTTGTGACCTGGATTTTAGCAGTGACAAAAAATTTTCTCAGGGATTATTACAGAAAAAAATCCACTGAAGCTGAACTGGTGCTTTTAGAGGAATTTTATCTCGATTTTTATCCCGCTAAACAGGAAAAATATAATTTAGAACAGGAAGAAAGCGGTAATTCTACTGCTGATAACAGATTGCAGGATGCTTTGTCTGTATTAAGCGAAAGAGACAGAAATATTCTTCAATACAGGGCTGAAGGCTTTAGTTACAAAACAATCAGCGAATTTCTTCACATTAAAGCGAAAACGGCAAAAATGGCCTATAGCAGGGCTGTGAAGAAGGTTAGGGTGATGTATTATAAAGCTGAAAGCCTTAGTGCAGATAAAATTATCTGATGTAAAGGTAATTTTGATCTAAAAAATAATTTAAAAATCTGTATTGACAAACTTATACTTATTTATAAAAGTTTTAATAATAATTTTTAATTAACACATTTGCTAAACAACAAATCTAAGAAATGCAGATAATTCAATAGGAGACGGAAACCCTAATCCGGAACACATCGCGCTCAGCATGGTTGGCAGTATAAAAGTAACCGTGAATAAATAAAAATATAAAGATCCGGTTTTTAGACCATTCTAATCTCAAATTAAGAACTCGCGTGAAAAATATATCAGCTTTTATTGTTATAATCTGTTTTCTTTTATTTTCCTGTTCAAACAGTAAGGAATATAAAGAAAGCAGATCGATGCTGGGGACAACTATAAACATTACCCTTATAACAGACAGTGAAGAGCAGGCAAATAAGACATTTGATGATGTATTCAGAGAAATTAATCGTATTGAAAATCTTTTGAGCTATTACATGAAGGATTCGGAAATCACTAAGATCAATAAAAACAGCGGAAACCCGACAGTTGTAAGTGATGAAACATTTTATTTAATCAATAAATGCAATGAATTATCCGAGCTTTCAGACGGCGCTTTTGACATATCATTCTCTGCCGTAGGAAAGCTTTGGAAATTCGGCGGAAATTTCATGCCCCCGTCCGATGCTCTTATAAAAACAAAATTAAAATTTGTTAATTACAAAAATATACTTCTTGATTCGCAAAATAAAACAGTAACTCTTAAACTTAAGGGAATGGCGATTGGCCTGGGTTCCATCGGAAAAAGATACGCGATCGGGCGGGCCGCTAAAAAAATAAAATTCAGAAATATTGATGATGCGATTGTCCAGACAGGCGGTGATATGCAGGTTTTTGGCACAAAATTTGGAAAAAACTGGACTATCGGGGTAGAAAATCCCCGCGGTGAAGGACTTTTGTACAGCTTTGAAGCAAGATCCGGGGAGACTATATCTTCTTCAGGAGATTATAAGAGATGCCAGATCTATAAGGGAAAACGCTATCATCATATTTTCGACCCACGGACAGGGTATCCTACAAATACTTTTGCCTCAGTTACGGTCATTACAGAAATTCCGGATAATGCGGACGGTTTGTCGACAGCTATTTTCGTGATGGGGAAAGATAAATACAGAAAATTGCTGAAACATTTCGCTAAAACATATTTGATACTTATCGATCAGGAGATGAAGATTTATATATCAAAAGAACTTAAAGACAGAATAAAGCCGTTGGTGAAAGAAGCTGAAGTGATCAATTGGATATGAATATTTAAAAGCGTTTCGGAAACTGTAACTCAATAGCACTACTACTTTAATGATTTTGAAAAATCAAGATAAGTTTATATCATTTGAAAATTTTTTTGTATTGAAATATTTTGAAAAATTGCTAATGTATGTTTTTTTGCAGGTAAAAATCAGTTAATATTTAATCATAAAATTAAAAATATTTATTTAACATAATATTTTTTCCAAAATTTTGCGATCTCCTTTGGAAGTACATGCCAATAATTGCCTTTGTATTTTTCTTTGTTATATAATAATAATTCCTTAAATAATTTAACAGGATACTCCTTGAATTTCATTTCGTTTTGAAAATTTATATAGTCCGGATGACTGATAAATAAAACCATATTCTTGTTTTTGGTTATCCAATCAACCTTTTTCTTCCAGATTGCAATATCTTTTTCGGTTAAGTATAAGAACAACGTTGAATCCTGCGGAAGAATGTAAGGTAATTTAAATGGTAAACCGGGGCTGTCTCAGAAAGCGGCCCCTATATTTTTCAATATGTAAAGTCAGGTAGATAGAATAATTAACTAACTCATTTTGATTGACTTTTCAGGCTGCCAAAAGCAGCCGAGATAGTTCTTTGGAAACTGAATTTTGATTTGGCAACTCTTTAAGATACTGAGCTGTGTCATTCCAGATTATAGTTCTAAGAATATTTTGAAGGTTTCTTATAGATACAGAAGCCTTTTGATTCTTATATTCTTTTTCACATGTGCCTTTTATTGCAATGTGGGTCAGAAGAGCATAGGCAAAACAGACAAGATGCAGGTGTGTAACTGCAGCTTTATATGAACGATTTCGATAACGCCCAAGCCCTAAAAGCTGTTTAGCATCTTTGAAGAATACTTCAATATTCCAGCGAATATTATAGGATCTGATTATAACCACAGCTTTAAGTCGCGGATGATCCGTAACCAAAGCAAGAATATTCCGTTCAGAGTTCTTTCTTGAAAATATTATATGTGACAGCCCAATTTTACTTACTTCAATCCAGCCTGCGTCTATAAATTTATAACTGGCTATTCCATGTCCTTTCGATATTTTCATTTCTAATTTTTCTTTACTCTTGAAACAATAACTACCATAAAAACCGGATTTGAGCTTTTTACCCCTTTTCTTAAGGTTTCTGCTGGATTTCAGTACTGAAATAAAATGAAATTTCTTTTCTTTACATGCTTTTGTTACAACCGGACACAGATAATATGCATCAAATAAAACTAACACTTTGATATCTTTCGGAGCAACAAACTACCTGATGATTTCAGCAGCAAGCTCAGTTACCTTGCGAAAAAGTATCTCAAGTTTCAGACTATCCTTATCTTTGACATAGAGTCTAACGGCAAAAGGAATTGTAAGGCCACGGGTATATACAGTTGCTTTAATATATTGGTGCCCCCAAACATATTTTTTACTGACTGGATCATGCACTCAACCGACAGCGTCCATCTCTTTTCCTCTTTTGTCTTTCTTCGAATCATCAAGGATTAAGTATATTGTTTCTCCTGCTCTGAGACTGAGAGATTCGAGTGATTCATAAGCTTTGTTTGCTAATAATTTCTCCGGTTCCCATCTCGCTATATTCATAAAGTTGTTATAGCGTGTCCTGTGGGGGAAATGATCCTTATCAAGAAATTTATGCAGCGATGAAATATTTCGGTCTTCCCAAGATACGGCTATTAAAAGTACGAGCACCCGGAAATATTCAAAATGTCCAAATCTGAATTCAGTTTTCAAAGAGCGAAAAAAATTATCTATTTTGGAGGGAAAACGGACGATTCTGAACATAAAGGCAATTAACTCCTCTGAAAAATGGTTTTGTCACCTCTTTCATCGGGCGTTTTGCTTTTTTTTATTTGTCCTTTTCTTCCCTCCTATGTTAAAAAGTCAGTCAAAATGATTAATTTACAAAACAGCAAAATAAAATAGTTACTATCGAAATTTTATATATTTTGCAAAAACATGTTATTATAGAAATATTATTGACTTATTATAATTATTTATTAATCATACTTAGAAATAAATTAATTAATAGCTGATTGTAATATTTTAATTTAATCCGGGAAGAAAATGTATCAGAAACATATAAGATGAAAAATTCATATGACATCGCTTTCTATGCCGGTATAGGCTTCAGGGCGCTTTGGTCGAATTATTAAGATTATCAAATCAATATATCAAATTTATAGGACATAAGCGATTTTTAAGATGACCAATGATAATTTATTAATTTTATTAAAGGAGATTATATATACAAAATGAAAATTCTTGTGACAGGCGGTGCCGGTTTTATTGGGAGTCACCTTTGCGACGAATTACTTAATAAAGCAAATTCAGTTGTTGTGGTAGACAATCTTTCCCTAGGGAAAATAGATAATATAAAACATTTAACAGGAGAGGTCAGTTTCAAATTTTATAGAGAAGATCTGTTGAATTATAAAAAAATAGTAAAAATTTTTCGCAATGAACAGCCGGATATCGTTTTTCATATGGCCGCGAACTCTGATATCGCCAGTAGCATAAAGAATCCTGAAATTGATCTAAATAATACGTATCTTTCGACATTTAACGTATTAAATGTAATGAGAGAACTTGGAATAAGTAAATTATTTTTTGCGTCTTCATCTGCAATATACGGTGATACCTTTTCAAATCTGACGGAAAATTTCGGTCCTTTGCTTCCGATATCTCATTACGGAGCCGGCAAACTTGCGTCAGAAGCTTTTATATCATCTTTTTCGGCATGTTATGACATACAATCCTGGATCGTTAGATTCCCGAATGTGGTCGGAGAAAGAGCCACCCATGGCGTAATTTATGACTTTATAAATAAATTAAAGTCAAATCCGGGAAAACTGGAAGTCCTTGGAGATGGGGAGCAATATAAGCCTTATCTTTATGTTAAGGACCTTGTTGATGCAATGCTTTTCATATGGAACAAAAGCTCTGACAGATTTAACGTATTCAACATCGGTGTGGAAAGTAGAACCAAAGTTAGAACGATAGCCCTTATGGTTGTTGAGGAAATGGGCCTTAACACTGAAATTAAATATTCAGGCGGTTCCCGCGGATGGGTGGGCGATGTGCCTGTATTTAATTACAATCTTTCGAAATTGCATAACCTTGGCTGGAAAGCAAAAATCACGTCTGACGAAGCGGTAAAAAAATCTATTCGATATATACTTGGCAAAACTGACGAATGAAATTAGCAATACTCGCCGGGGGAAAAGGCACAAGACTCGGCTTCAGGGACATTCCTAAACCCTTAGTGAGTGTCGCAGGGAAACCTATTCTGGAGCATCAGATACTACTTGCCAGAAAATTCGACATTAAAGAAATATTCATTCTTTCAGGTTATATGGCTGATAAAATTAAAGAATATTTTGGCGATGGGAGTTCATTCGGCCTTAGGATAAAACATATTGTTGAGAATAAACCACTTGGCACTGCCGGAGCTGTTAAGCTGCTTGAAGGAGAAGTGGACGAAAGATTTATGATTTTTTACGGTGATGTAATAATGGACTTTAATGTTGATTCCTTTATTGCATTTGACAGGAAAAATAATTCCATCGCTTCCATTCTGATACATCCTAACGATCATCCGTATGACAGCGATTTGGTAGAAGTAGACAGGAATAATCGGGTAATCGCTTTCCATTCAAAGCCTCATAAAGAGGGTGTATATTATTCAAACCTGGTTAATGCGGCGGTATATATATTGAGTCCTCAGATATTTAATTTTATCCGCACGAATGAATTCTCCGACTTCGGTCGGGACATATTTCCGGATATTTTAAGAACCGATGAAAGCATATATGCCTATAACACTCCTGAATATATAAAGGATATGGGCACTCCTGATCGATTAAGAAATGTTGAACAGGATGTGATAAGCGGTAAAATTGCGAGGAAGAATATTGGCAATAAACAAAAGGCAATCTTCCTTGATAGGGACGGGGTTTTGAACTATGATGACGGATTTATTATAAACACTGATAAATTCGTATTAATGCCTGGGGTTACTGAAGCTTTGCGGAAAATTAATAAATCCGGATTTCTTGCAGTGCTTGTTACAAATCAACCTGGTATAGCAAAAGGATTTCTGTCGGAAGACCAATTGAAAGAAATACATAAAAAACTGGAATATACTCTTGGACTTCAAGGAGCATATTTAGACAGAATATATTACTGCCCCCATCACCCGGATAGTGGTTTCCCAGGGGAAAGGATAGAATATAAAATAGTGTGTAGTTGCAGAAAGCCTAATACGGGTATGATAGAAGAAGCGAAAAAGGATTTAAACATTGATTGTAATCAATCTTATATAATCGGGGATTCATTCCGCGATATAATATGCGGCAGGAACTCGGGACTCACTGCTGTAGCGGTACGCACGGGTAAAGGATTAAAAGATAAATATGTGGAACCGGATTATTTTTTTGAAAATATTTCCGACGCAGTTGATTTTATAGTTGATGATCCCTTTTTAGATCAATATCTGAAAATAAAAGAATTATTTTTAAAAGATCAAATCAACGGTAAATCTTTTGTCATTTCAATAGGAGGATTGACCCGCTCGGGCAAAACAACCCTGTCTGCTTACCTTAAGAAAAAATTCATGGATGATGGAATTATGTCCTCGGTTATTTCTTTGGACAACTGGTTACTGTCTAAGAATGAAAGAACGTCCGGTTCTGATATATATGACAGATTTCAATTTGAACGGATTAATAGTGATTTCGATGATTTTTTTAAAGGCAAAGAAATAGAAATCGATCGATACTCACCATTAGACAGGATAAAGATGGATACAAAAGTAGTATATAAGGTCAACAACCCATTAATTATTATTGATGGCATTATAGCTTTAAGCTCGGAAATTATACGTAATAATTCAAATATAAAAATTTTTTGTGATCTTAATGATGATTTATTATATAGAAGGTTCAAGCAATTTTATAAATGGAAGAATCTGCATGATGATGATATAAATAAAATTTTTGAGCAGAGAATTTCTGAAGAATATTCTCTGATTAGAAATGATAGAAATTATGCGGATATAATAATAAATACTTAAGGATATTTCATGATTATCACAAAAACTCCCTTTAGAATAAGCTTTGTGGGAGGGGGATCAGATTTAGAATCATTCTACTCCCAGTATATAGGCGCAGTATTCAGCACTACCATTAATAGATATATGTATATATCGTCGCATAATTTTTTTGATATTGATAAAATACGGTTAAAATATTCAAAAACAGAGACCGTTGATGATGTTTCTAAAATCGAGCATCCCATAGTTAAAGAGGTATTGAAAAAATTTTCAATTAATGGGGCTCTCGAAATCAGTTCCAATGCCGATGTTCCGGCCGGCACAGGAGTAGGCTCTTCTTCGTCATTTACAGTGGGACTTTTGCACAATCTTTACACTCGTTCAAACTTGTTCGTTACAAAAGAAAAATTAGCCGAAGAGGCATGCGATATTGAAATAAATAAACTCAAAGAACCCATTGGAAAACAGGATCAGTATGCAGCCGCATTTGGCGGACTTAATATAATAAAATTTAACCCAGAGGGAACGGTCAATGTTGAAATCATTCATCTATCTTCTGAAATATATCAGTCTTTACAGGAAAATCTAATCATATTTTATACAGGTATGCAGAGAGCTACTTCGGAAATACTTACTGAACAAAAAGCGAATATGACATCAAGAAATAAGTCCGATATTTTACGGGAAATGGTCAGTCTGGTCTGGGATGTCAGAGACGCTCTTTACGGTAATGATTTAGAAAGGTTCGGGAAAATACTTCATCATAACTGGCTTCTTAAACAGCAGCTAGCTTCAAAAATATCCAATAGCGATATTGACGATCTCTATGCGATCGGCTTAAAAAACGGAGCTGTTGGGGGAAAACTCCTGGGAGCTGGCGGTGGGGGATTCCTGCTTTTCTATTGCGATAAGGAAAAGCAGAATAAACTCAGGGAAGCCATGAAAGGCCTCCAGGAATTGAAATTTAGATTCGAATCAGAGGGATCAAAAGTGATCTATATCGGAGATGAATAGTAATTAGTCATTATTTTTTTTATTCATCTACACATTGAGTATATATTTTAATGGGTTTTAAAAAATTTTGTCATTGTTGACATATGAGGGAAAAATAATGGATTTTACAAAAGAAATAAATGAATATTTAACTAATTTAAAAAAAACAATAGAGAATTTAGATGTAATGGAAATTGACTCTGTGGCCAATGTTCTTTTGGATGCTTATAACAGGGGAGCAAATATTTTTGTTTGCGGAAACGGCGGGAGTGCGCTAACGGCCTCTCATTTCGCTTGTGATTTCAACAAGGGCGTAAGTTACGGTCTTGAGAAAAGATTCAGGATTATCCCTCTGACCGACAATATCGGAACAATAATGGCTTATTCAAATGACGTTGATTATGAATGCATTTTTTTGGAACAAATGAAAAATTTTTTTTACAGCAGTGATGTGGTAATAGGCATTTCAGGAAGCGGTAATTCCAAAAATGTGTTAAAAGCTGTCGAATACGCCAATGAGAAAGGCGGCATTTCAATTGGGCTGACAGGTTACAACGGAGGGGAGCTCAAACGGTTGGCAAAATACAGCATAAACGCCAACATAAATGATATGCAGATATCGGAAGATATACACATGATAATGAATCATTTACTGATGAAAGTTTTTGATATTGTGGTTAAAGATAAATAAAAGTGTTTTATATAATTGAATAATAGTTTGTTACATATGTAACAAATTTCGATTTGCAATATACTAAAAGGATATATTCATAGAAATGAATAAATTCAATATCCGGAAATTATTTTTTCTTTATATTATTATTTTTTTAGCACCTAAATTATATGTCTGCTCCTCTGAATCCGGTGTTAATCACTTATCAGCTCGGTTTGATGCCGATATGCTTTACGCAGGGACCGATCTTAAAGGCTGGGAACTGAATGAAACCAATACAGGACTAAAAGGTGATTATTCAAAACTCACAGAATTTAATGTTTCATTGGGGAAATTGGCAAGCTCCGGAGGGCCTTTGTATCTGCCGGCAGGAATAAAAATATCGGATAAAATTTTGCGTTATCAGCTTTTTCTTGATGCAGGAGGAATTACAATAGAACGATGTCTGATCCGGCCTGTCGGTGTCGGAAAGGGAATGCCGCTGGTTACGGCGGGAAACGCAATAATCAGAGATTCTGAAATTGATGGAAGTTTAATACCTGATGAACGAATCGTATATAGTATCGCATATTCAGGTCATGGTATTATTGAGAGGTGCAATATACATCATGCAGCCACTGGCATTTTCATAAACAATACAGGTTCTAAAATCTCAGTTGCTCAAGGAAATTTTATTCATAATCTAAGATGGATTTCTCCCGCGCACATGGATGGTATCACAGTACGCAGAAGTGACGGAAAAGGTTTGATAATCCGTAATAACCGAAGTATTTGTGACTCTGTTAGAGGCAGTACCGGAGCATTATTCATTCAACCTTATCAGGGTTTTATTGATAATGTTCTTATTGAGGGGAACCTTTTAGAGGGTTATGGATATAATTTATATCTTGAATATAGAGGGCATCGTTACGGTTCCAATATTAGAGTGATTAACAATCGATTTAATGCCTATTCCGGAAGTGCCCGTACTGTCGGTGTTGATGGCGGACCAGGCTGGCATGAATGGAGTGAAAATTATATTTATAAAAAGGACGCAAGTGACGGCAGAGGGAAAGCCGTAACTTTAAAAAAGCGTAAATAGTATAAACGAATCATTAATAATAGATTCTCAGCCATTCCTCAAAGACAGCAATACTGAATAAAATTTTATAATTATCCTGTTGATTGTTTCTGTGCGATTTCAGTAGAGACTGAACGGATGCGTAATTAAAATATTGATACATCAATGATTGAGGATCTGTAATATAGCTGTTTAATTTTCCGTCCACTGAATTCCGGAACCATCCATCGACAACATTTATTCCGAATGCTCTTTTCTTTCTGTTGATTATCTCCTTAGGCAGGTAATTTTTGCAGACCTGTTTATGGATCCATTTGCGTTTTCCCAGCCTTATTTTATATGAAGCAGGAAGCTTTTCTGCATATTCCACTATCTCTTTATCAAGATAGGGAACCCTTAGCTCAAGACTGTGGGCCATTGAAAGTTTATCGGCGTACATTAGGAGTTCATCCGGAAGGGAATACCGAATCTCTATAAACTGCAGTCCGCCGAGTTCATCTGTATATTCCATCAGATCGCCTAATTCCTTCCAGCATTCAAGCGCTTTATTGCCCGTGTTTTTATTAATAAGCCCTTCCTTAAATAATCCATCAATTGTTTGTGATGGATTAATAGAAAAGACATTCTGGTATCTGTTCATTCTTTCAGGGATATCAAGAGAATAAATGCCTCTTTTTAGGGTTCCGGACCTTGGTAAGGCATTAATTATTGATTTTACCGGAGATCGCAATATAGAGGGCATTGATCTCCAATAGGAACCGTATCTAACGCCCAGATGGCGGTTGTAGCCTCCGAAAAGCTCATCCGGGCCCTGACCAATTAAGGCGACCTTTACGTCTTCTCTCGCTCTCTGACAGACATAATACATCGGGATTATTGAAGCTGAGGCGATCGGTTCTTCAAGACAGGAGATAATGTTTGAAAAATTACTCTCAAAGATTTTTTTGTTTATATTAATTTGATAATTCGGGCTTTTTAATATACCAGCTGTTCCGGCTGCATCGGAAAGCTCGTCATCAGCATAATCCTTGCCATATCCAACAGTAAAAGTTTTCCATGAATCTCCGGACTCTTTCATAAGGGCAAGCAACATTGCTGAATCAACACCGCCGCTTAATAATAGACCCACAGGGACATCACTGAGCAGATGTCTTTTCATGGATTTTTTATATAACTCCAGTAATTGATCCGCTGCTTCATTGAATCCTGGTACAGTTTCAAAAGGTTCCGGTTTGTAATTCCACCAGCGTTTTATTGTAAAATATCCTTTTTCAACAATCATGCATGTGCCGGGTGCGAGTTTATGAATATTTCTAAAAATTGTGTACGGTGATGGTGTGTACCGGTGTCTTAAAAACATGTAAAGAGATTCATTGTCAACTTCAGGTTTTTTATTGTCTTTAGCTGTTATAGCCCTGATTTCAGAACCGAATGTTAATGTTTCTTTATCCGCATGATAATAGACAAGTTTGATTCCCATACGATCTCTTGAAATTACCAGTCTTTTTTTTATATTGTCCCATATGGCTATCCCGAACATTCCGTTTAAGTGATTGAAGACATCAACTCCCCATTGTTTGTAACCGTATATTATTACTTCTGTGTCGGAACGCGTTTGAAATTTATAACCGTAAGATTCAAGTTCTTTTTTTAATTCCGGAAAGTTATAAATTTCGCCGTTAAAAACAATCCAAATGTTTTGTTCAGTATCAGACATGGGCTGATGTCCGCCTGCAAGATCAATAATGGACAGACGTCTGAATCCCAATCCGATTGATCCGGAAAAATAATATCCCTCATCATCCGGACCGCGATGCGTTATTGAAGCGGTCATTCTTTTTATTGTCTCTTTGTCGACCGCAATATTGTTTTTATAATTAAATTGTCCGCAAATGCCGCACATTTTTATTGTCCAGTGTTTAGTTTTAATCTCTGAATTTGTTCTTTTCGTAAAAATACAATTACATCCGGAGGCAAAATAATTTTTTCTTTTCTGATATAACAGAGAAAAAAACTTAATAATTCAACAATAGCTCCGATAATGTACGGCCTGTCAATCGATCTGTAAAGGCATCTTACGATCTGAAACAGAGGGTGATATCCAAGCTGATAAAACATGATTCCTTTATTATATTTCGCTTTTAAAGGATGGCCGCTGCCTTTTCCTACATATCCGTAGTGCATCACTGGCAGTTCCGGAAAAGTCTGTACTTCCCATGAGTTCATTCTGGCCCGGATCTCCATTGCCGCGTCTTCTCCGCCATATTTAAGAGGAAGGAAATCTCCAAGTTTTTCAAAGCATTCATATCTGAATAACTGCACTGCTCCGGCAACACTGTTTAAGCTGATATTTTGTCTTAATTTTTTATTATTATAAATTTCATAAACAATTCCGCCTCCAATGCCTAATATTGGATTTTTTTCAAATCTGTCAATAAGCTCTTCAAAATAATCCGACTGAAATGAAATATCTGCATCAAGAATGCCAATATAGTCGCAGGAAGACGCGTCAATTTGTTTTTTCGCTAAATTAATTGTTTTTACTTTTGATCCGAAATTATGGAATTTATCGCCTAAAGACCTGAAAAATTTAATAAAATTATGTTTTTTTTGATAGGATTGTATTATATTATCAGTATTATCGGTTGAACCGTCGCTTATTATTATCCATTGAATTGGCTTTATTGTCTGTTGAATTACCGATTTTAATGTTTTTTCAATATTTTTTTCTTCATTCCTTGCGGCTGTTAACAAAATATATTTTTTATTATTTTTAGTTTTCTTCATAATTACCTGAAGATAAATAATTTGTCATATATGTCAATATTTATAATAAAATAAAAGAGATATAATTTACTTTTTTAGACTGTTATTGTCCGGCAATGTGAGTCTTTACTTTTAAATTGAATCAATAATATTTGAATCATATATATTAACATCGATAATAATTACAAAGTATCTGTATTAATAAACATTTCATAAAAAAAATTTTAATTATTAATAATATTTTTATATGATTTATTTAGTTGACTGATTTTTTCTTATTTGAAAAGTAGATAAATAATTATACTTGGTCTGAAGAAACTTTAAAAGCAGTAAATATTGCTTTTTTAAATTTAGTTTCTCAGGAGAAAAGAATCACATAAAATGATATGTTTGAAAGTCAGCTGGAGAAATGTTGTGAAAATTAAAAATTTGTATATATTTCTTATTATTTTATCAATATTGGGAATGCCATGCTGTAATTGCAGTATGGAAACAGAAAGAATAGATTTAGGTACGCTTTACCCGGATATGGGAGAGTATAAAGGCTGGGAGATTGAGCTCAATGGAAGCAATACGGGATTAAATGGTGATTATTCAAATTTAACCAACATAACTCCGTCCGATGTCGGGTATTTAAACGCTGGTGTTCTGTATGTTACTGCAAGCAATATAACAATTTCAGATAAACAAATAGAATATCCTGTAATTATGCAAAACAGTATGGGAGTAATATTCGATAAATGCCGTATTCAACCCACTTCCTGTGGAGTCGGTTCGCCAATCGTTCAGGCAGTAAACACAAATACTACTTTCAGGGATTGCGAGCTTGATTTTAACAATATACCGCTAAATCAGGTGTATATGAGTATTGGTGTAGTAATTGTAAACGGCATTATTGAAAGATGCAATGTCTATGGTTCTTCTACCGGGATTTCAATTCATAATACTTCAAATACAATGGCTTCAATCGCGGAAGGGAATTTCGTTCATGATCTAAGATATCAATCTCCTGCACATATTGATGGTGTAACTATCAGAAAGTGTTGGGGGATGGGTTCAATAATTAGAAATAACAGGATCATCACTGATTCTATTTCGGGAACAACAGGAGCATGTTTTATACAGCCGCTGGAAGGTTACATAAATAATGTACTAATCCAGGGAAATCTTTTTGAGGGTTATGGCTATAATTTATGGGTTGAAAACAGCGGATCCCACTATGGTGCTAATATGGTTTCAATAGATAACCGTTTTAATGCTTATCAGGGTTGGTACACATATGTTGACGGCGGTCCCGGATGGTACGAATGGAGTGAAAATTACATTGATGACCCTCTGGTAGAAGATCATAAGGGAGCAGTTATTCCTAAACCTAATCCCTAAAATTTACAATAATACGTGATTAGTTTTTAATTTCAATATTAAAATTATTGACTAATTTATTATAAACAGTAGATGTTTTCATTCCTTTTAAATTTCAATCTAATTTTATTAAATGTGTTTTTAATAGATAACTTTTATTCATTAATGCTTTGCTAAAATATTGCATAGACCGCATTTTATTATGAGAAATAAAATTTTTATTACTACTCTTGGCTTGCTGCTGATTGTATCCTGTATATTAAATATATTTTTATTCACATATTCTATAAATATTTACCGTCAGCAAAAAATATATCATATTGATCCGTTAAGTTCTTTACAGCATCCGAATTCTAATAAATACATAAGTAAAAAAAGCAGGGAGCAGGCAAGGGTAATTTTATTCGGAGATTCCCGTATATATCAATGGGATCCTTTTCCGGAGTTCACTGCATGCGAGATAATCAATCGCGGTATCCCGGGAGAAACAACATCACAGTTGCTGCTGCATATTGAACGGGATGTGATTTCTCTGGTACCTGACATTGCGGTTGTCCAGTCAGGTGTGAATGACTGCATCGCAATAGGTGTTCATCCCGAACTTGAGACATATATAATAGAATCTGCTAAAAATAATATTAAAGAGATAAGTAAAATTTTAAATAGTAAAGGGATCCGGACTCTTATCCTGACTGTATTTCCTGTGGCTTCAGTACCTCTATACAGGCGCTTCTTCTGGTCTGAAAAAACCAGAGTAGCGGTGATGGAAATAAATGAATATATTCTTAAATTTAATTCGTCCAATGCAAAGGTTCTTGATTGTGATAGATTTTTTCTCGAGAAAAATGAAATGAAAAAAGAATATGCAAATGACATGCTTCATCTTAACCATGCCGCTTATATGAAATTGAATGAACACGTAATACCGCTTATTGAAAAATTTATAAAAGATATAAAACCGGGTTATTAGACAATGCAATTCAATACGTATTCATTTGCATTATTTTTTATTTGCTTTTTAATTGTTTATCATTTATCGAGAAAAAAAATACGCTTGCAGAATATAACTCTGCTTCTGGCAAGTTATGTCTTTTATTCAGTATGGGATCCACGATTTTTATTTATACTCATTGTTCCGACCGTACTGGATTATTTATTTGCAAAGACGATACAACATGGTCATGTGGGAACCGGACTGAGGCTTAAATTATCCGGGATTTTGATTTTATCTTTTTTTGTATTGGTTTTTGTGAGGCATGAAGCTTTTTCTTTACATATATCCTCTTTCCCTGATTGCTTTACGGTAGATTGGCCAAACATTATTAACTCTTACGGCTGGAAGCTTTTAGCGCTCATTTTAATTGTATTGTGTTTGATAAATATTCTGTTCCCGGTTACACGTAAATGGGATCACAGAAGACGAAGCAAACTTTTCGTAACTCTTAGTATAATTTTCAGTCTCTCTTTGCTCGGATTTTTCAAATATTTTAATTTTTTCACAGAGAGTTTCATTCTGCTGGCTAAAAATTTGTTTGGAATCACCGGCGATCCGAATATTTTAAAAATTTTATTACCAATCGGGATATCTTTTTATATTTTTAAAACAATAAGTTATGTAGTTGATGTATACAGAAGTAATATCAAATGTTCGGAGAGCCTTCTCGATTTTGCCGTTTATCTTGCGTTTTTTCCGCAGCTTCTCGCAGGCCCTATTGACAGGGCGGGAAATCTTCTCCCTCAAATACAGAATCCCAGGCCGGGTTTAACGTTCGGGAGCGTACGCGAAGGTGTCTGGCTTTTTATGTGGGGATTGTTTAAAAAAGTTGTAGTTGCCGATAATATCGCAATTATTGTGAATGAAATTTTCGGACCGTATAATATCCCTGTATCTCCTGTTGTTATTCCTGAAGACGGATTACGGATGCTAGTGGGTATATATGCTTTTACAATACAGATATATGCCGATTTTTCAGGTTATACGGATATGTCCCGCGGTATTGCCAGACTGCTTGGTTTTAATACCATGCTGAATTTTAATCTCCCATATTTTTCCATTACACCCGGTGTTTTCTGGAGACGCTGGCACATTAGCCTTTCGACATGGCTTCGGGATTATCTTTATATTCCTCTTGGCGGGAACCGCTGCTCGGAGTTAAAGATATATCGCAATACAATGATAACTATGCTGTTGGGAGGATTATGGCATGGGGCCTCATGGACCTTTGTTCTATGGGGCGGCTATCACGGTATATTAATGGTCATATTTAGATTTCTAGGTATAGAAAAAAATCATAAAGAATATATCTTATGGAAAAAAGTAATTACCGGATTCATTACCTTTAATTTAATTGCTTTCGGATGGTTGCTTTTCAGGTCAGAAAATATTACAACAGTTATGGTCTTCATTAAATCAATATTTTTAAGTCCTTCCGGTTCTATCGAAGCATGGGAATATTTTATCTCGATTTTAAATTTTTCATGGTTCCTGGTGCTTTTTCAAATAATCCAGGCATGGACGAAAAAACTTGATCCTTTGTCTATTTATAATTGGTTCGTAAGGCTTAATGTGTGGATTTATCTTATATTTGCATTAATGATGATAACGCCTGTAAAAAAACCTGAATTTATATATTTTGCATTCTAATATAGAAAGAAAAATGAAATTACAAAAAGTAATTACTGAATCGGTCTGGTTTAAAATAATAATCTGCATATTATATTCCATTTTTGCGTTTGAGATATTATTCAGATATATCTCACCCGTACCGATTATTCCCCGATATGTTACCGGTACATCGTTTGGGATCAGAGGGAATATGCCAAATATGAATTACTGGCATAAATCAGCCGATTTTAAAATTAATATCAGAACTAATTTAAAGGGTATCAGAGCGGATGAAGAAATTACGTATCTGAAACCACGGGGAGTAAAGCGTATAGTGGTTCTTGGAGACTCGTTCGGAATGGGATATGAAGTAAATCTTGAAGATTCATTTCTAGAAAGAATGAAAGAATATCTTTTAAAATCAGGGAAGAAAGTTCAAATTGTCAATTTAAGCGTATCGGGGCATGGTAACGCAGAGCAGCTAATAATGTTAAAAAATGAAGGAGTTAAATATCTACCGGATATCGTTTTGCTATGCTGGCATGGAGGGACGGACCTTGATGATAACCCAAGATCAAATCTCTATATTTTAGAGAATGGAATTTTAAAAAGGAATGCGGAAACATATTTACCTGGAATTAAAATAAGTGACAGATTATATAAAATTCCATTATTTATACCAATTTCGGAAAACAGCCATATTTATAACTGGGCACGCGATGAAGCAGGCAGGAAAATAAAAATATTATTTTCGGAATTTCGAAATTTACAAACAAAATTTGCAGTAAAAAGACCAAAAGCAGAAAGCAATATCAAAAACCGTGATGACTATTCTGAAAAATTGACAATCGCTCTTCTTAAAAAAATGGAAGAAGAATGTAAAAAGATTCACTCAAAATTCGTTGTTTTCGATATACCAAATCAAAAAGAAAGATTTAAATTTTATTCCGTTTTTCCCAAAAAGAATAATAATTTCCCAATAGAACACATTGTCAGTCCAATCCAAATATTCCATAAAAATATTGTTAAAAGAGAGCTTTTAATCAATGAACGTTCGCATTTTCATTTTACACCCAAAGCGTGCAGGCTTGCCGGACAAGTACTGTCGGAATATATTATAAATAATAACCTGCTTTAAACATTCCTTGTTTAACAAAGCGTACGTCCCAAAACCAATAGCTAAATGGAAAATCCGTCTTACTACTGACAATTATTATTCATAAAGAGCCAAATCAATACTATCTATAATTTCCTGCGGAATTAGGGCTTAGCCCATCGTCTTCGGATCAGGTGCAAACGGGCATCCTGTCCTCACCTGACACTAAGGCATCCATTACTGTCGCCTCAGACAATACTCGAAAATCATAGATAGTATTAATTTGATCATATATTGCCTGTTGTTTTAAATAGGTTTTGGTTTGCAACCAAAACCATCAACATCAATTCCTTGCATAAACATATAATTTAATTAATTTTTTGTAAAAAAATTTTTTCAAAAGTTGACGTTTTAAACTTCTTTTATTATATTCCATTGATTTGCATGCGGGCTTTACCGGTTTGCATGTAATTCTCAAGCTGCAACTTGAGATAACTTTAGGGGTGTTTCTGGTTTGACTGTCGACATACTAAATAGCATTTTAATAAGTGCCGTTAGGAATTCTTTTAGCCATATTATAGTTCGGTTGAATAGAAATGCCCTTCAAAATTTTATTAATAGGAGCATTTGCTATGGATACAACAACCAGACTATCAACAGAATTATACGGTTTAAAATTAAAAATTCCTGACATTTTAACCAAATCATTATCTTATCTGTTAAACATTTTTAAAAAAATCATTAATTTTAATGTATGTGCTGTTCTTATTTCCATACTATTATGTATAACATTGATTATATTTTCAGGCTGCAGTATGGAGAATGTTGAAACATATTCATCTGAAACAGGTTCATTGCAGTTAGAAATTACTGAATCTAAAAATAATAACTTAAATGAAGAAGATGAAGAATCAACTGTATCATCATATAAAATTGATCTGGAAGGCCCTGAAAAGGAGATTATAAATACAGATACGGATAAAGAAGGGAGAATTGGGATAGATAATTTGAATCCTGGTTTTTGGTTTGTAAATATTAATGCAATGAATAGAAGACGTGTAACAATAGGGTCAAAAAGAGTAAATGTTCGAATAATCAAATATAAAAAAGTAATTCATGAAGTAAATATAACGATCGGTGAACCCGATCCGACTCCAGATCCAGATCCAGATCCAGATCCGGATCCTCAACCGGATCCTCAAACCGGAATTAAGGGATGGGAACTTAATCTGACTAATACAGGTCTGGGCGGCAACTATAATAATCTTACAGCCATAAATCCTTCATCGGTTGGGCGTCTTTCCGACGGCGTTTTATATGTTACTATTTCGAATGTAACTATTGAAGATAAATTAATATCAAACCAAATCAATGTGGAATCCGCAAGCAATGTGAATTTTTTCAGATGTTTAATAAAACCGTGTGGTGTCGGCTCAGGAATGCCGGCTATAAGCGATCCAAACGGAGCGCTTACTTTAATTGATTGTGAAATAGACGGCAGCGATATTTCAAATTCGCAGGTAACATATTGTATAGGTTATTCCGGATTTGGCAGTATTATAAGATGCAATATTCATCATGTAGCTTCCGGATTGAAAATCGGGAATAAAAATTCAGTTCAGTCCGTTGCTGAACAAAACTATATACACGATCTCAGATGGATTTCCCCGGCTCATATGGACGGAATAACTATCCGTCAAAGCAACGGTTCCGGTGGATGTTTGATAAAAAATAATAGAGCTATAACAGGATCTGCTGCAGGGAGTACGGGGGCATGCTTTATTCAAGCTCAAACTTATGTCAATAATGTAATCGTAGAAGGTAATTTATGGGAAGGCTACGGGACAAATTTAGCACTTGAGGCAAACAGCGGTGGATACGGGAACAACATGATTGCCAGGAATAACAGATTCAATGCATACACAAGCAATGGAGAAGTGTATGTCAGCGGAGGAGGCGGATGGTCAGAGTGGACTGAAAATTATATAAATGATCCGTCTGCTGTGGATAATAAAGGAGCTGTTGTTAATATCAGGTAATTTGATTTTTATAGCAGTTAACGAAATACTTGGTACAATAATGCATCCTTCGATTCTGCTCAGGATGCGGCATTTCCGCTGGTTGAGCTTAGTCGAAACCAGCGGAAAGTGCTAATTCAATCGTTAATAGCTCTAATTGATAATTAGCAGCAAACATTTTAATTTTTCTGAATCAATCCAATCCGATTAAACAACGCGATTGGATTGATTCATTTATTATTCTGCATCAGAGAAGATTTTTATTGGCCTCTCGAACGAAAGAATGGATTTATATAAAAATATTTTTAAATAAATTCTCAAATTATTTTACTCGACTATTTTTATATCTTCTTATAATTTACTCCACAAGTATATATAACATTATTTTTAAAAGTGAATTCAAAAACCTTATATTAACATAAAACAATAATTTTTTTAAAGGTGATTCATTATGATAGATGTTTCGATTGTAATCGTAAACTGGAATACTCAAGATCTGCTTGTAGACTGTATAAAATCTTTAAAAAAAGAAACCAAATTATGCAAAATTGAGATTATTGTAGTGGACAATGCTTCATCGGATGAATCGGTTAAAAAAGTAAAGAAATTATTTCCGGAAGTTATTATAATTGAAAATAAAAACAATCTCGGATTCGCTAAAGCAAACAACCAGGGAATTAATAGATATAAAGGTAAATATGTAATCCTTTCGAATACCGATATTGTTGCGCTGGATAATGTTGTTGATAGGATGTTTTTATATATGGAAAAGAATGAAGGAATCGGCGCAATGCTTCCCATGTGCGTAAATAAAGAAAAGGAAATTGATCTTTGTTGCAGACGATTCCCATCTCTGCGCCTGCAGATTAATGAAGCATTATATTTTGATAAACTTATTTCAAAAATAAAATTTTTTCAGGGGAGAGCTCTGCCTAAGTCATTTTATAATTCAACCTGCGACGTGGATTCGGTTCCGTGCTGTTTTATAATGGCAAGCAGGACAGCGATAGATGATGTAGGATTGTTAGATGAACGTTTTTTTATATACTCGGAAGACATAGACTGGTGTAAAAGATTTCATCAAAAAGGATGGAGAGTTGTTTATTTCTCAGATGCAAAGATCATTCATTACGGAGGATCGAGCTCAAAAATCGCTCAGGCAAAATTTCTAATTGAAAAGCATAAATCCGAGCTGCAATACTGGGAAAAACATCATGGATATTTTAATAAATTTTTATTCAGGTCAATTCTTGTTCTGCATTATTTAATCAGAATAATCGGTTATTGTATTCTTTATTATGTTAAACCGGATAAAAAAAAATTATACTCAGAGATAATTAACAATTATTATAAATGTATTATATTTTTAATGTTTAATCGGGAATTAAAGACTAAAAAGTAACATATAAAAATCTGATTTACCAGCAGTTTTTTAACTTAAAAAATTCCCATTTGTGCTGAAAAGCTACAAATTCAATAACTAAATATTTGTTATTTGAATTTTTCAGGTGATTACTCAGTTTGAAAAATTTTTTCGAAAAGAAATTCTATCCAAGCCCTCTCTGCATATTTCCATAAATACCGTGAGCTTGAATAATCTGCACAACCCAATATAGACCGCACCACCAACGATTATTTGCGATAATAATAATGACCAGACATTTGGAAATGGCAGCAGACTGACTAAATAAACGCAAACTCCCATTAAAAGAGAGACACTTATATATGGCAATAAATCGAATATTTGTTCGATAATACTGTAATTCAATAATTTTTTGCTATAATAACTGTTCAAATAATAGCTGATAACAGAGGTAATTATCATACCGTAAATCATTGCTGAAATTCCCCAGCGCCATGTAATAGCAATATTGATTACAATTAATATTTTTTTAATAACTTCTAACCGAAAAAACAAATTTGATTTGCCCAATGCTTCCAACGCGTTCAGGTTTATTAGATGCATAGGTAATAATAATCCTAAAAAACAAAGCAATTGTAAGTATGGAATGGACTCACTCCATTTTTCACCAAATAGCACAATTATCAATGGACGTGAAACCAGGGAGAGACCAAGCATTACGGGAATATTTATAAAAGAAAGACTGGTTAATGCTTTTTTCATAACCCTTTTTAATCTTTCACGATCATCCTGAAGCGTTGAGAACACAGGAAATGTGACCCTGCTTACCATACTGCCCAGAGTTTGAGAAGGCACATCCTGCAAGGTAGATGCACGTGTAAAATAACCCAAATCGGAAGCTGAAAATAATTTACCTATAACTAAAAGATAAATATTATTAAAAATCTGATTAAGCAATCCCGAAGCAAGCATTCTGGAACCAAATGTAAAAAGAAGACTAAGGGATTTTAAATTAAAAATGGCAGATGGGCGCCATGTATTGAATATCCATAATAATAGCGTACTTAAAAAAGCTCTTGAAATCTGCTGTATGGCCAGACTCCATACCCCGAAACCATTCAGGGCCATTACAATTCCTATGATGCCTGAAACAATACTTGAAACAATATTCGCTTTTGTCAGGATCTTGAAATTGATCTCTTTCGTAACAATAGTAGTCTGTATTAAACCAAATGAATTAATTACCAGTACCAGCGAAAGCAAACGTGTAAGCGGGGTGAGAACGGGCTGTTTATAAAAGTCGGCAATCCATGGAGCAGCAAAACATAATAAGGCTGCAAAAGCGATGCCAACTACAATATTAAAGTAAAAAACCGAGCAAATATCCGTCTGGGTGGCATCGCATTTCTGAATGAGCGCAGAACCGAATCCGCTGTTCAGGAATGTCTGGGAGACTGCTATAAAAATTGTCAGCATTCCGATAAGGCCGAATTGTGCCGGGAGCAGCAGCCTGGCTAATATTATACTTATAATGAATTGGACTGTCTGCATGCCGATGGTTTCAATAAAACTCCATGAAAGGGCATTAATAGTACTTTTTTTTAGGTTATCTTTCAATATATTACCAAGATATATGTTAAATTTTTCATTCAAATAGTTTTTATTTATAATTTTTTAATAATTGCTGATTCAATGATATTTTTATTTATATTCACCTCTGCGACAATGAAATAAAATATTAGATATAAAAGATATAATCATTGTATGAAAAATAAATAAACATTGTCAGTTTTAAATTTTTATTGTTCATAGAATTATCCGATGGAATATAATTTACGCTCATATGATGTGAAATAAAAAAATTGGAATAAAAGTGGAAAAATTTTTTTAATTTAAAATATTTCTTGAATATTTTCCAACGGATCGATTATATGCATAAATTATGTAAAAAAGTTATATTTACTATTATATAACTGGTCTAATTTTCATAAAAATAAATAATTTATTAAGACAAAACATTCTATGGAATAATGTCAAGCTCTTTGTTATTATAATTTTGTGAGTAAGACAGAATTATTAAGGCATATTATAATTGCCGTATCTAAAGGTGCTGAGAAAAAAATATTTGCATATTTTAATCATCAGTTAAAGTTGTTCTATGTTATGTAATTTATGCAGAGTAATTTTATAATAAGCCTATGCTTTAGAAATTTATCGTTATTATTACTATAATTTAAATAAACTCAGGAGGATTGATTATCAAACCATTTAAAGAACCAATATATGTAACCAGGCCGTTTTTACCTCCATTGAATGAATATGCTGATGGACTAAAGGAAATTTGGGATAGCAAATGGCTGACAAATAACGGTCCGGTTCTGAACCGTTTCAGCAAAGAGTTATGCGATTACTTTGAAACGGAAAATGTTTGTTTGTTTAATAACGGTACGCTGGCCCTTCAGATAGCATTACAAGGTATGGGGATTTCCGGCGAGGTTATAACCACGCCATTCACCTTTGTCGCAACAACACACGCATTGACATGGAATAAAATAAGGCCGGTTTTTGTAGATATTGAACCGGATTACTATACGATCGATCCTGAGAAAGTCGAGGCTGCCATTACTCCGTGGACTACCGCAATTCTTGCTGTCCATGTTTACGGCCATCCGTGCATGCTTGACGCTTTAACAGATATTGCGCGAAGATATAATATTAAATTAATATATGATGCAGCGCATGCCTTTGGAACAAAGGTCGGCCTTAAATCAATTGCCCACTTCGGCGATATGAGTATGTTCAGTTTTCACTCAACCAAGCTTTTCCATTCAATAGAAGGCGGCATGCTGATCTTTCCGGAAACAGGTTTTAAAAGTACATTCAACTATTTGAAAAATTTCGGTTTTAAGAATGAAGTGGAAGTTGTTATGCCCGGAACAAATGCTAAAATGAATGAAATGCAGGCATTAATGGGAATACAGGTATTAAAATATATCAATGAAATAATTGAAAAGCGATCAAAGATAACCAAAATGTACCGCGATTGCCTTAAAAATATTCCGGGTATAATACTTCCGCCTCCTTTACCGGCACATATAGAGAATAATCATGCATATATACCTATAGAAGTAATTGAAAAAGAATTCGGGATGAGCAGGGATGCGTTGTATGAAAAATTGAAGCTTTATAATGTGTTCTCCCGTCGCTATTTTTTCCCTTTGATATGCGATTTTGCGTGTTACCAGGGTTTTCCCGTAGTTGATCCCTTGGATGTAGCTCGTGGAGTCGCAAATCGCATATTATGTCTTCCTATTTATGACGGACTAGATTTGAATGATGTAAAAATGATATGCGAAATAATTAGAGAATTCCAAACAGGTAAAAATTTATTATAAATTGCAAAAAAATATTCCACTTTATTGACAAATATTTATAATTATTATATCTTATAAAGATTGATTGGATATTTTGTTTTAAAAAATATCGATTATGCTTTGTAGATAGATTAATTTGAATAAGCACTTTGTTCCAAGATATAACACCTCGATGCTTGCGTCGAAGATGTAAGCAAATCGATAACCTTTTGAAACATAATACCCCGCTGACGCCGAAGACAGAAGTTGGTACAATAGTGCCGAGGGTTTGCCCCGGGGGATTTTATTTAAGTATAATTTGTTAAATCATTTTTTACAATAATTCATCTATAGTATCAGTTTATGACGTACTCGAATAATAATTTCTCAATCCAATCTCTTATATCTTTTACATTCATAAATTAATATTGGGTTTTTCACTTTAAGATTATTGTTAAAATCAATTAATAATAAATGGGGATAAATATGGTGTTAGGTATATTTTGTGCCGGAGGTTTTGGAGGAGTTGTCTACGAATTGGCTCGGGAATTGAACCAGAAAAATACCAGATGGGAAAAAATATATTTCATTGATGATGTAACCAATGAAGCAGTGGTTCGTGGTACTTCGGTATTCCGTTATAAGGATTTTTGTAATAAGTTTAGCAACAAAGAATCAGAGATAACAATTGCCTCAGGGGAACCGTATGGCAGAAATAATATTTATAAAATCATAAAAGCAGAAGGCTATCAACTTGCTTCATTAATTCATCCGGATTCATATGTTTCCTCTAATATTGAAATAGGAGAAGGTATTATTGTGTTATGGGGGGCATCTTTGACTCCAAGCAATTTAACAGTCGGGAAGAATGTTGTTGTTATGTCACATGCGCATTTATCTCATGACTGTTTGATTGGAGATCATAGTGTTATAGCTTCATCTGCTGTAATCTCTGGAAACTGTAAACTAGGTAAATGTACTTATATTGGGATAAATGCCTCTATCAGGGAAGAAATAATCATTGGAGAATATTCAATTGTAGGTATGGGTGCAGTTGTTGTTAAGAATGTCCCTGATAATACGGTAGTAGTAGGAAATCCGGCAAAAGTAATTAATAATAATAAGAGAAGTGTCTTTAATTGATTTTATTATAATTATTAAGAAAATTTTTACACTGTTATAATTTATCAGACGATATATAATAATTGACTAATCAAGCTTATTAAACACATTATTATCACTTATTTTGTATCTCTTGGAATTTTCCCTCGCTCGCATTTAGGGGGTAGGGGGGGCTAATAAATTTTACTCTTTATAATAATTACACCGCAAAATGGAAATCTCCTGAATGAGTTAAAAAATATATGAATGATTTTTTAGGGTACACAGATCAAAACTACGCTTATTCCTTAAGTGAATTCGGTCAGCCGCAGGAATTACCAAATTGCAAAGGGTGGATTCTTATAAGAGAAATTCCCGATACATCCTTAAAAGATGCCATGGGATGTTATCCCATTTTTACCTGCAAGAATTGGTTTAAGCTTCACGAAGATTTATCTCTTATTGATAAGAATGTCATATCACTTTCTCTTATAATTGATCCATTAGCAGATATCGGTATACAATATTTAAAACAGCATTTTCATCTTGTCAGGCCGTTTAAAAGTCATTTTATAGCTGATTTAAATCAACCATTACAAAAATTTGTAAGTAAGAGTCACATGAAAAATGTACGCAAGTCACTTAAAAAAATTGATGTTGAAATCTGTACGGAACTGGCTCAGTATCATGAAGATTGGATTAGATTATATGATGTTTTAAAAAAAAGGCATAATATAAACGGGATTAATGCTTTTTCACACAGGAGTTTTAAGATTCAACTTAATATACCTGGAATGATTATGTTTATTGCAAGACAGCAAGGAAATATCATTGGTGCATTGTTATTGCTTGTTAATGATAATGTCGGATACATCCATTTATCTGCTTTCAGTGATGAAGGATATGAAATTAAAGCTTCGTATGGTATTACATGGAAGGCACTTGAATACTTACAGGAGAAAGGGATTCATTTTGCACTTCTGGGGAGTATGGCTGGAATAAAAAATAATCTTCAAGACGGATTGGCATTATTTAAGAAAGGCTGGTCAAATGAAATTCGTCAAAATTATCTATGCGGGTATATTTTTGATCAACAAAAATATGAATCTCTCTGTCATAGAAACAGAATTAATAACACAGATTATTTTCCGGCGTATAGAGGATAAATTTATGAGATATTAATCCTTTTTAAATGTTTAGTAACTGATTTTAAATAATTTGTTGAATTTTCAAAATCTTTCATCTGACTTTTATAAATATTATCTAATTCATTATACCAGCAGGATGAAAATGGTTTATTTCCTGGCAATAAAGCAGTAAATAGTTTTATAAATCTATTACATAATCTAAATTTAAAAAAATCAATTCCCCAACCAAAATCAATATAGGAAATAAAATTTGTAATATTTTGTCTAATACATTCATCTAATAATAAAATACCCGGAGAAATTTGTTTAAAATTGGTGTCGTAAGCTGTATCGTAAAAATAAACATGATTTTTAAAATAAATGCTTGTGAGAAAAGCAATGTTTGAATCATTTATCTGCAGATAGCTGACTTTTGATTTAAAATGTGAATATAATTTACGTATAAATTCATTCTTATATATAGTTGAATAATTATTTTCTATATGATTTTTTTTATTATGCTTGAAATCTGATAAACGTTTTAATTCTTCAAAATCATTTTCTTCCATTTCTTTATTAATGAAGTTAAACCTGTAACCGGACTTTCTTATTCTATTATTACATAAGTTCAGCATCTCTATTATTTTTTTTGGATAATAAATTTTTTTGTATTCATCGTAATTCTGGCTTGATGTAAAAAAGGCTACTGATGAATATGTCTCCGGATATACATGTTGATAAAAAATAGTATTTTTATTTGGAGAAAATTCCGGTATATGATTCAATGAGACTAAATGAAATTGTTCTGTTGCATAAAGCCAGTTTAAGACAAATTGATGAGCTTCGTTATCAATTCCATTAGTGATAATGTCAGAATAAGTTGCCCCCATCTGCTGGCCTATGAATTCGATCGATGTTACTTTTAAAAATTTTTTTCTTTTTCTTATAATTTTGCAAAAAGGATATATTGCTATTAATACCCCGTTTTTATATAAGAATATTACTAATAATTCGCGAGCTATTCCCAATTCATTTTTTTTCCCTTTAGAAAAGCTTTGCCAGAAAGTTAATATATAGTAATAGCTGAAGGTGAATTTAAGATTGATTATATTTTCTTCGAATGCTAACCATTCATTTCCCCGCGTTATCAATCCTTCTGAGTTTTTCAACACCTCTACTCTATAGTTCATCATGATATTTGCTCATTTTGATTGTTATTAAATCATTGGGACATTACAAGGGAAAAGAAAAAGAAAATCAATATTATTTTAAAACTGAAAATATTTTTATTGATTCAATATGGGGTTTATGATGAACTGATGAGGTACCCGATAAGTAAATATTTTTATCGAAAAATGTTAAGAAAAGCCCACAGCTTGCTGCTGGGAGATGCATTATGACAGATAATTATGATTATAGAATTAAAATAATTCATGATTTTAAAGAATTTCTTTCTTTAGAAAAAAGATGGGATGACCTCCTTGATTCAATAGAATTTCCGCTTCTTTTTTCAAGTCACGCATGGTTACGTACCTGGATAGAAGACTCTTCAAAAAAAAATTCATTATTTATTTTGACAATCTGGGATAAAGACAGGTTAGCCGGGATACTGCCATTAGAACGAAAAACTTTCAGGACTTGCAAAATATTGAAGTTTTACGGCTTCCATTCATTGAGTGATCCTCGTATGTGTGCAGCTTTTAATATTATTTGTTCAGTTAAAGAAATGGATAAAATTATTAATACACTTAAAATATATTTTCGATTAAATCGCAGCTGGGGGAGAATTGAGTTAAATTTTGTTCCTTATGATTTTAGAACAGTTGAAAAATTGTATAATCAATTTAATGATCAACATTTTATAGCTACAATAGAACCTTATAATGGTTCATACTATATAGACATTAATGGAGATTTTGATACATTCTTTAATAAATTAGGTAGTAATTTCCGTAGAAAAATACGAGTGAGGAATAAAAGAGTAGCAGAATTGGGAGAAATCAAATTTGAAGTTTTAACAACATTTGATATAAAAGAGTTAAACCGATTCTATAAAGTTGAAGATACAGGATGGAAACATGATAACGGCCAGCCTATAAAAAAATCAGAGGATTTATTAGTTTTTTATAATAAAATAGCTGAAATTTTTTCAAGCAACCATCAATTCATTTTGGCAAATTTATTAATAGACAACCAACTTATTGCTTCTGAATATGCCATAGTTTTTAATAATGTTCTTTATCTTATTAAAATTGGAGTAAATTATTCTTATCCGGGATCCAAGGAGTTGTCATTCGGGCATCTGATAATTTATCATTTGATCAAATATGCGTTTGATAATTATATAAATAAGATTGATTTTTATGGCCCGATATATGAATATGAGAGCCATTGGACCAAAGCAATTAATCAGAAATATACAATCAATATTTTCAACAGTCATAATTCAATCGCTCTAATATATCTGTTTATAAAATTTTTAAAAAATTTTTATAGAAATATCATTGGCAGATTTTAAAACTAGAATAATATTGTGTAAATTATAAAACACTTGATAGAATTAATTTGAAAGATTCATTAAAACAAAGAATATTAAATGCCCTTTCCTTAGGTTTTATTAAAACAATACGCTTGCATAGTATTCAATTTATTGTCGGAATCATAATTAATGAATTTCTTCAGGAATATTTGTTTAGTGATCAATTTTATAATGGTTTTATTAGCAATTAACCGGTTTTATATTACGTTAAAATTTGTATTTCAACAGAATGCTTAATAGCTAATGCATTTTATAAATAGCTGTAACTATAGTGATTCTTAATAGTAAGCTACTGCATTTATTGCTGGAATCAAGGAGGTTGTTATATAATGGAAAAAGTAATATTGTTTGGAAATCAAGCTATGGCAAAGGAAGCTTATTTTTGTTTTAAATATCATTCAAAGTATCAAGTTGTTGGTTTTACAGTAGACAAAGAATACTTGGAATCAGATACATTTCTTCAATTACCAGTTGTGCCGTTTAACGATGTTGATAAAATATTTCCTCCCAGTGAATATAAAATGTATATAGCCGTTGGCTATGTCCAGAATAATAAAATAAAAAAAGACAGATATTACCGTTCAAAACAAATGGGTTATGAATTGATTAATTTTATCAGTCCTCATTCAATTATTTATCCGGAAATCATCGAAGGGGATAATGTTTTTATTGGCCATTATGTTATGCTCTCTCCGGGATCAAAGGTGGGTAATAATGTGAGTATCGGCGGTGGTTCAACAATCGGTCATGATGTAATAATCGGAGATCATTGTTTCTTTTCAAATGGTGTTTCTATTGCCGGCAGCGTAACTATCGATTCATGTTGTTATTTCGGTACAAATTCAACAGTAAGGAATAAAGTAACTATCGGAAAAGAATGCGTGATTGGCGCTGGAGCTGTTTTGCTTGAAAATGCACGGGATAGAAGCGTATATCTGTGCGAGCCTGGAAAATTACTTCCAATTTCAAGTGATAAATTACCTCTGGGATAGAGTAGTTCGGTCATGAAGAATTTAATGTAACTTCTGCGTTTGAAGTGCTGCATTATAAATATTAATAAGGAGATTCGATATGTCAGAAAACTTTGAGTCATATCCTCTGACACCCCTGCAGGAAGGAATGCTGTTTCATACCCTTTCCTATCCTGGAAGCGGTGTAGACATAATGCAGGTTGTATGTACTATAAAAGAACCTTTAAATAATGTTACCTTTAAGGACGCTTGGGCAAAGGTAATAGAGAGACATTCTATACTAAGAACGAGGTTTAAATGGGAAGGATTGGAAAAACCCATACAAACGGTTATTGAACGGATCGATACACCTCTTGTGTTCTATGACCTACAGGGGATAGATTCATTTTTGCAAGATTTGGAAATAAGAAAATATATAAAAGATGATCGCGCAAAAGGCATAAATATGCAGGAAGCGCCTATGATGCGTCTATCAGTATTTATAATAAATCCATCAGAATTTTCTTTTATTTGGACATTCCATCACGCAATAGTTGATGGAAGATCACATGAAATTATTTTAGAAGAATTCTTTTTACTTTACGATATTTTCAATGAAGGGAAACAGATTGAACTCAGTAAACCAAAACCATATAGTGAATTTGCAGAATGGATGCATAATCAGAATTTTGACTACAGTGAATTATATTGGCGTGACACTTTGAAAGGTTTTGATTCTGCAACGCCAGTTCCCTTTACAAATCAAATTGGAATTGCTCCTAATTTAGATGAAATTGGTGTTTTAGAATCATCCATTCCTTCAGATATTAAATTAAAACTAAAATCATTCGCAAGTATAAACGGGGTTACACTGAATACTTTAATTCAAGGCGCATGGGCTTTGCTATTGTACCATTATAGTCAAAAACATGACATTATGTTTGGCATTACCCGTTCTTGCCGCTATTCGGGTATTAAAGACGAAGAAGAGATGGTTGGGCTGTTTATCAATACACTGCCTTTATGTATCAGAATTAACACAAAGCAAACACTACTAGACTTTCTCAAGGATATAAGAGAACAAAATATAACACTGAGGCAATATGAAAACACGCCTTTGTATAATATTAATAAATGGAGCGGTTTTCCACCTAATTCATCTCTATTTGAGACCCTTATAGTATTTGAAAAAGGTTCTCTAAACCATAAATTACGTTCCAGAGGTAAAAAATGGCTTAAACGACACTTTATGAGGTACCAGAAAACCGGATACTTGATCAGTCTGATTGTTTATGACGATGAAGATTTAACTATTCGTATTGAATATGACGGACATCTTTTAAAAACCAAAGATATTGAACGGATTAGCACTCATATTTCTAAATTACTTATATCAATGCCGTCACATTTACAGGAACCAGCTGTAAAAGTACCATACATGCATAAAGAAGAGATTAATGAAATATTATTTAGCCGGAATAATACATATAGGGATTACCCCACTAATGTTACGCTAGTGGTATTGTTTGAATCTCAGGCAGCAAGAACACCTGACTCAGTAGCCTTGGAATTCGAAGGATCAACAGTATCATACCGTGAATTGAATCAGCGTTCAAATCAACTCGCTCATCATTTGAGACGTGTCGGAGTGGGGCCGGAGGTGCCTGTCGGGATACTTATGGATCGGTCTGTTGAAATGGTCATTGCTATCTACGGCATAATCAAGGCTGGCGGTGCATATATGCCTATGGACCCACAATATCCTGATGAAAGGCTTGAATTTATGATTGAGGATGCGAATGTTCCCGTTGTACTTACCCAGAAACGTTTTGTAAAAAGGATTCCCGTGAATGCGGTCAGGGCGATTTGTCTTGATGATGAAAGGGGACTGTTGGAGTCTGAAAGCATCTTAAATCCGGGCGGAGGGGCTTGTCCGGAAAATATGGCATATATTATTTATACATCAGGTTCAACAGGTAAACCAAAAGGCGTAATTAATGAACATCGCGGTATTGTAAACCGTCTTTTATGGATGCAGGAAGCATATCAATTAAGTCATTCCGACCGGATATTGCAAAAAACTCCTTACACATTTGACGTTTCCGTATGGGAGTTTTTCTGGCCATTACAGGTCGGTGCGCGGCTTGTCATTGCGATTCCTGAAGGGCATAAGGATAGCGCTTATCTTGTACGTCTCATCAGAGAAAAAGAAATTACTACAGTTCACTTTGTTCCGTCCATGCTTCAATTATTTCTTGAGGAAGAGGAAGTTGAGAAATGTGTTAGCATTAAACGCGTGATTTGCAGCGGTGAGGCATTAAGAATTGAGCATAAACAGAGATTTTTTGAACGTTTAAATGCGGAACTTCATAATCTTTACGGGCCTACAGAAGCCGCAGTAGATGTGACATTCTGGCAATGCAGGAAAGACGATGGACTTAAGGTTATACCAATAGGTTTCCCAGTAGCAAATACTCAGATATACATTCTTGATCCTGATCTTCAGCCCGTACCTTCGGGATGTGTCGGAGAGCTTCATATAGGCGGAATACAGGTAGCGCGCGGTTACCTTAACCGTCCTGAGTTAACATTAGAGAAATTTATACCGGATCCGTTCAGCAGAATGCCGGGAGCAAGGCTCTATAAAACCGGAGATCTTGCGAAATATTTACCGGACGGAAGTATTGAATACCTTGGACGTATTGACTTTCAGGTCAAGATACGCGGATTACGGGTTGAACTTGGAGAGATAGAAACCAGAATAGACGAATTCGATGGGATTGCTCAGAATGTCGTCATAGTTTCGGAGGATTCTTCAGGGAACCAAACACTGGTCGCGTATTATACTGAAATTCCGCATGGAAATGTCGATGTCGCGAAACTGCGTAAATATCTGCAGGATAGTTTGCCTGAATATATGGTCCCACAGCACTTTATAAAACTGAATAGGATACCATTGTCATCTAATGGGAAAACAGACAGGAAAGCTCTGCCCCCAATTAAGTTTGAGAGGAGAACGGAGGCAATATATATCGAACCAAGAAACAGCGAAGAAAAAATTGTTGCTGATGTCTGGAAAGACCTTCTTAAATTGGATAAAGTTGGTATCGATGATTCATTTTTTGACCTAGGTGGTCATTCACTGCTTTTAATCAGAATGCTTGGTAAGCTTAAATCGCATTTTAAAAAAGAATTGAAAATAATTGATTTTTTCCAATATCCATCTATCAGAAAACTTGTTGAATATCTGACAGATAATAAAAAAGATGAAACTATTGCCGTGAAAGTCTCGAATATTGCAAGTAGACAGAAAGAATTTATGAAAAAACAAAAAAAGATAGCTACAAAGGGAAGGGAATAAAATGCCGGAGCAGGATAATTTATTAGAGGATGATATTGAACGAATCGCTATAATCGGAATGGCGGTACGTTTTCCCGGAGCAAATAATATTGATGAATTCTGGCAGAACATCAGAAGCGGTATTGAGTCTATAACTAATTTTAGCGATGATGAATTAAGAGCTTATGGGGTACCTGAAGACTGGCTGTCTGCACCAAATTTTGTCAAAAACGGGACCATATTAAACGATGTTGATAAGTTTGATGCAGCGTTTTTCGGCTATAGCCCAAGGGAAGTTATATTCATGGATCCACAGCATAGGCTGTTTATTGAATCGGCATGGGAAGCTCTTGAAAACGCGGGTTATATGCCAGAAAACAATAATAATTCGATAGGTGTTTTTGCTGGTTCCGGCCCTAATGAATATTCAAGCTTTTTATCCGATTTCAATGATAATACAAATCCAGCCGCTCAAATGGAACAACTAATTGGAAATGAAAGGGATTTTTTATCGACACGTGTGTCATATAAGTTGAATCTGAAAGGACCGAGTATGACGGTTCAGACCGCCTGTTCAACATCATTAATCGCTGTACATCTGGCATGCCAGAGCCTGCTTAGTTATCAATGTTCACTATCGCTGGCGGGCGCAATTAGTATAAATGTAACAAGAAGCAAGGGTTATTTTTATCAAGACGGAACAATTGTATCGCCTGATGGCCATTGTCGTGCATTCGACGCAAAGGCAAACGGAACAGTTGGAGGGCAGGGTGTTGGAATAGTTGTTCTTAAGCGTTTATCCGAGGCAATTGCTGATGGCGATCATGTCTACGCTGTTATCCGAGGAAGTTCCATCAACAACGATGGAGGGATGAAAATCGGATATACAGCCCCGAGTGTTCAGGGCCAGGCAGAAGTAATAGCCATGGCGCAGGCAATAAGTGATACTCCTCCGGACTCAATAGGTTATATCGAGGCACACGGTACCGGGACAAAGCTGGGTGATCCGATTGAAATTGAAGCACTCACTCAGGCTTTCAGGATTGGTACAGCTAAGAAACAGTTTTGCGCTATAGGATCGGTAAAAAGTAACATCGGACATGCAGATAGCGCAGCAGGCATTGCTGGTTTAATTAAGACGGCTTTAATGCTAAAATACAAGGAGATTCCGCCAAGCATTAACTATAATGAACCCAATCCGTCAATCGATTTTAATAATAGCCCGTTTTATGTATCGACCCGGCTTTTGGAATGGAAAACTGATGGAGCCCCCAGGAGAGCCGGTGTGAGTTCATTCGGCATAGGCGGCACTAATGCTCATGCAATTCTGGAAGAGGCTAAACCGGCAATACCGTCTGTTATATCCGGACCATACCGATTAATGATGATCTCCGCCAGATCCTCACAGGCATTAAATAAAGCATGTATTAATCTGGCAGAATTTATTGAAAAAAAACCGGATATTAATCTGGCTGATGCTGCTTTTACACTTCAGGTCGGGCGAAGAATCTTCGATCATCGCCGGGTAATTTTATGCCGGGATAGTAAAGAAGTAATTACTAAATTGAAAGGAAGTGACCAGAACGGAGTACTTTCAGGAAATGAACCGAAATCCGCACCTTTGGTTGCATTTATGTTTTCAGGGCAGGGATCACAATATGCCGGAATGGGATCCGAGCTCTATAAAAAAGAGGGCGTATTTAGGGAACATGTTGATAGATGTTTAGACACTCTTTCTTCCACGCATTCGATTCATCTTCGCAATATAATTTTCCCGGCTAAAGGCATTCCTGATGAAGCGCAGAAGAAAATAATCCGTACCGATATTGCGCAGGCATCATTGTTTGTCTTGGAATATGCTCTTGCGCAGCTTTGGATTTCGTGGGGAATAAAACCCAAGGCAATGGTCGGTCACAGTATCGGAGAGTATGTGGCCGCATGTTTATCCGGTGTTTTTTCTCTGGATACTGCTCTTTCACTTGTAACTGCAAGGGGAACCCTGATGCAGCAGGCAATGCCTGGGGCTATGCTCGCGGTAAGCCTGCCGGAAGCTGAAGTAAGAGATCTGACAGGCGATGGCCTTTCATTGGCGGCTGTTAATGCTCCTATGAGCTGTGTCGTCTCCGGTGATTTCCTGCTGATTGAAGCTTTTGAGAAACGGCTTGAAAAACAGAAAACAGGATTTCGCCGGCTGCATACTTCGCATGCTTTTCACTCCGCGATGATGGATCCGGTCCTTTCCATGTTCAGAAAAGAAGTAAGCAGGCACAAATTCAGCCCTCCTCAGATACCATATCTATCTAATCTTACCGGCGACTGGATTACGGCAGAACAGGCCACAAATCATGAATACTGGGTGGAGCATCTACGCAATACGGTTATGTTTTCAGAATGCGCAAAAAAGCTACTGGATAACGAGAACATGATTCTGCTTGAACTCGGGCCAGGGAATACTCTTTGTTCCCTGGCTATGCAACAGTCCGCCAAAGCAGCCGGCAGCAGGATTTTTTATTCTGTCCGAAGACACGATGAAAAAAGATCCGATGAAGAATTTATTCTGACAGTTCTTGGCAGGCTGTGGCTTCTGGGCATAAATCCTGATTGGCACGGATTTTATAAGGATGAGAAGCGGCAGCGCGTACCATTGCCCACATATCCGTTTGAGCGGGAAAGATACTGGCCGGATTATAAAATTTACAAAGAAAATGTAGACAAACAAAAGATTATGCCTGTTCAGATGATCTCTGATTTGATGGCCACAAATGATGAAAAGAACACTATAAGCAAAAATAAAAATGAGGAAATATTATATCCATCTAAAATTGAGGATAAAGTATTGGCTATTTGGCAGGAATTATTACAAATTAAAAACATAAAGCCGGATAGTAATTTTTTTGAGTTGGGCGGAAATTCGCTTATAGGCGCTAATCTTATTGTAATGATCAATCGTATTTTTGGGATCGAGCTGACAGTGGATTCAATCTTTTATTCGCCGACCGTATTACAAATGGCTAAACTAATTGAAGAGACAAAAACCGGCGATCGTAAACAGAATAATTTGAATGTAAAGAATACGATAGGGGATGCAATAAAAATGCTCGGTTTAACTGATTGATCAATAAATATTTAAATTTGTTTTAAAAAACCGATAGTATTTAACTAATGATATATTTTAATAATTCTAAAAATTTATGTGAATTATTGTATCTATCTTTTTTATTACTATAATGATATAAGTAAAGATTGAAAAAATCTTAGATTTTATTTTAATAATATGGAGGGAACTATGGGGAAAGGAGACGTTTTCATTAAATCTAAAAATGTTTTAATTTTTTTTATGTTTGTAACGGCACTTTTATTAATTGCTCATTTAACAGTAAATGTTATTCGTATTACAACAGGACATAGCGGATTGTTTGGTCTTGGTACAATGTTTAACTTTTTCTATGAGAGGAATTTTCCAACATATTTTTCTTTATTTCTTTTATTATTTTCTTCATGTTTGCTGTCTATAATTTTTTATATAAAATTTAATAATTTTGATAAATTCCGTTTTCATTGGGGTTTTTTGGCATTAATTTTTTTATATTTATCATTCGATGAAGGTATGGAAATACATGAACAATTATCGGAACCGGTGCAAAGAATGCTCAATATCTTGCCCGGTTCTCTGGAATATTGGGGATGGATTATTCCGTTCAGCATACTTGCGCTGATTTTTGCATTGTGCTATATACCCTTTTTCTTTCATTTAAACAAGAGATTTCGAATTTATTTTTTTCTATCTGCATTGATATATATATTTGGAACAATTGGTTTTGAATTTATAGAGGGATTTTACAGTATTCCATTTGCTGATAAACATGACTTAAATTATATAATTAACAGTACCCCATTTTTTATTTTGGTCACCATTGAAGAGTTACTTGAGATGGGGGGAATTATCTTTTTTGTTTATACGCTTATCGAATATATAAAGTCAATACCATTCGAAATACAAATAAAATTTGATTAATTTGGAAAGAATAATTAGAATAATAAGTAAGTATGAATTTCTCAGGAATAAGGAGGTTCCAGTTGAGGAAAGCAGTTTTAATGAATATGTTTATTATAGTAATTATAAATTTTTTCGCTTGTTCGAAATTTTTTCGTTCATCAACGAACGTAAAGTACAAACAATTTTTTATAAATACGTCTAAAAATCCGCCATTGCTTGACGGTGTCGAGTTAGGTTATGGCAGAAATGATGGAACCCTGCGGATATACACGCCGAGAGATGCGGAAAAATCTTCCGGGTATGAATATTCTTTCACTAATAATAAATGGAGCTCTTTAACAAATTTTAATTCGACGGTTCTCTGCGTCTCTCCCGTTATAACAGATTTAAAAAAGGATGGGTCTAATTCTCTTTTTTTGGGCGGATGGAACGATCTGGGCGTAATCACTATGAAATACAGCAATGCCTGGCCGGAACCGTCGGTTCTTCCAAGGAGTTCAGGGAAAGGCATAATTCTGGCAATGAATGCAGGCAATGGCAGGAATGATGGAATAAACCGATTGTATGTTGCACATTGGTCGGATAGCGGCCTTGTTGAATACAGCTGGACAGGCAAAACCTACGTATCAAATCAGTTGATGAATAAAAGTACAGGGAGATTCGCCCTAGGCCAGGGACGCAATGACGGAATTAACAGGTTATATGCTGTTGAAAGGGGAGGCACTTATTTACACGAATTTACATGGAACGGAAATGCATTTTCCGACAATGTGGTATTTTCCGGAACCGAGGTCTCCAACGGCAGTGTCTATGTCGCGGATGGGCGAGGGGATGGCGTAAATCGCGTTTATGTGTGGGCCGGAGGCCTTTTTGAATTAACATATAAAGATGGAAGCTGGTCTTCGTTTACTTTAGATCCGAAAAATCTTGAACGATATTATATTACTGCAGGCACTATCCGTATTGACAAAAAACCAGGTATTTACGTTTCTGTTAAACAGAAAGGCCTTCATGAATACATATGGTCAGAAGCGAAAGGCAAATTTGAGGTTGACGCAATAACCGGCGCTACCGGAGGTTGTACTATCGGTGACGGGCGCGGCGATGGGAAAAACAGGCTTTATGTGGCAAAGGGATCAAAAGGATATTATAAGAAGGCCGCTATTGTTGAGATTTGGGAAGAAGAAAAAAAATAAGAAAAATTTTTATTCTTTTAAATCAATTTAATTTATTACTGAATATATTTAAAATACTTCGTTTTGATAACTTATTATTTTCCAATTTAATTATGTATTAAATCTGACTATTAATTAAAAATCGTTTTTTATTTAAAATTTTTATAATAATTGTTTATAATATTTTTCTACTGGGAGCTGTATTTAATGAATGAACCACTTGTAAGTATCAATATGATAACTTACAATCATGAACCTTTTATATCCCAAGCTATTGAAAGCATTCTGAATCAAAAAGTAAATTTTTCAATAGAACTTGTAATTGGTGAAGATTGTTCTACTGATAGAACACGTGAAATTGTATTTAACTATCAAAAAATGTTCCCGGATATAATTCGGGTAATTACTTCAGAAAAGAATGTAGGAGCCAGTGAAAATGGAAAGCGTACATTAAAAAATTGCCGCGGTAAGTACATAGCATTTTGTGAAGGAGATGATTACTGGCATAACTCCGATAAATTGAAGAAACAGATTGAATTTATGGAAAGTCATCCGGAATATGGAATGGTTTTTTCCGATTATGATGTTTATTTTTTCAATTCAGGTGAAACGATTAAAAGTTTTATTAAATACCGGAAATGGGAAGCAAGAGATGATTACAGCATTTCCGAAATTTTATTGGGGAACCACGGTATTTTAACATGTACGGTAGTTATACGCCGAGATATCTTCATCCGAATAGTTGAAAGTGATCCATATCTTCATCAAGGCGGTCATTTTCTTATGGGAGACAACCAGATATGGGCTGAAGCAGCGACAGTTACAAAGATAAAAATAATGAATGAATCTCTGGCAACTCATATTATTACTGATGAATCAGCAACGAGAAGTAAAGATAAAAGAAAAAAGATGCGATTTGCTCTTTCGAATATTGAATTGATTTTATATCTTTGCGATAAATATAATCTTCCTTCAGACATAAGAAAAAAATTTGAAGAAGAATGGAAAATCAGGAATCTTAATAATGCATTTCATTTGCAAAATGCAGATCTTGCTGATGAAATACGGAAACAAAAAAACAGTTTTACTCTTCACGAATGGCTCTGGTATTTTGGCGCAAAGAGTCGATTAATTCATCTTCTGATCAGCAATACGCTGCTGGTATTAGATGTTTTTAAAAAGAAGCATTCCGAATGGAGATGACATACTACAGTAAAAATTATACGGTGATGTTTAAGCTCTGCCGGCATAGTGAAATATTTGTTCGCTTAAAAAGCAATTTAGAACAAAATGTAGTGAATATCACGCATCTTGCTTGGAGATAATCATTTTATTTATCCTTATCTTTAATGATATATGTATGATATAATTCCCCGACAAAACGCCTTAAATACACAGCCCGATAAACGATAGATGATACCAATGGCATCAGAATTTTTTTTAATCCACCTGAATAATACATTCTTAAACGGATACGTTCTGAAACATATTCCTGATAATTAATTCGTGATACAAAATGTACAATAGCCGGGCTGACCTCACCTACATTTTTAACGGTCCAATGGGCGTGTCCGCGAATAGCGTCGACATACATTTTCCCTGCCAGTCCTACCGGAGTATAAGAAAATTTCTGTCCGAGTTTGTCCGGATATGCTTTAATACCTGCCTTGGCCATTCCGATTGCGATACATGGTTCGTCGGGACAGCTGCCTTTAAATTGCTGGATTTCATAGTAATCCTGTTTATAAAACGCGTTCTGTGCTTCTTTAAAAATTTTTTTTGTACTGTTATTTTTAGCAAAATATATAAATCCGCTATTGAATCCTGGTAATGAAGATGCTTTAATTTTTTTAAGTAATTTGGCTATGTCTGTAAACCAGAATCCGGAATCTACATTTCTGCCATAAACTGCAAATTTTTTATTTTTTAATTCATTAAAAATATTATTTAAGTCTGAGACAACAAGACAATCGGAATCGATAAAAATTGTATTTTTAAATGGTGTTAATTCATATAGAGATGTTTTTAATAAAAATCCGGAATTTTTATCTTCAGGAGGGCGGATGATATAGTTGAATAATTTTTTTAATATTTTATTATCTGAGTCAGTTACTATTGCTGTTTTAGTATTCGGAGAATGCAGAGAAATGGAAATCCCAAGAGATATTGCCATGTCGATATATTTTTTTTTACCCGTTGCTATTGTGATAATTCCTCGGTCCATGTGAATTTTCCCTGTTAAAAAAATAATTATTATTTTGAAATTATTTGGTAGCGACTATACTTTTACTTTAAATACATTTTTAAAAATTTCGAATAATATGGCTTTTTCTAAATTCAAATTATAAATAGTAGACTTGTTTCTTTTCTCATAATATCGTATATATAATACTTGAGAATTTCCTATTTTAATCGGATTTTATAAGATTTATTCCTTAA
>JAFGSG010000111.1 GCA_016934735.1 Spirochaetota bacterium
ATCCCTTATCATTATATTGCTTCTGTCGCTGAGATCTTCGGAGATGCCCAATGCATTAGGGCGTTTTATTTCAAAAGTTAATATCCCCCCTCTCTTACTTGCATCTTCCGGCCCGATGATTTTGAACCAGCCTGTTTTGCCATATTCAGAAAGAATCTGTTCTGTCATAAATTTATTCAGGGAGATAATGTATTCATTTATTTTACTCAAACCGATTTCCTGCAGATATTTCACTGCTGCGCCTGCAGCGATCTGAGCCGGATAATTTTGGATTCCGACTTCAAACCGCTGGGGAGGATCCAATAATGAATATGTATTATAAGTTGAATCGGCAACTGTGCCGCCGCCAAGGAAACATGGTTCTATTACATAATCCGCTTCATCTTCTTCATGGGAAGCCATTCCAAGAAATTTTTGCTTCCCGTAAAGAATTCCAACACCCCTGGGACCGCACATCTTATGAACAGAAAACACGAGAAAATCTACATCTGAATTCTGAACGTCTATAGTGCAATGAGGGGCCGCCTGAGCAGCATCGAGCAATACGAGAGCATTATGTTCGTGCGCAAGCCTGATGATTTCATCTGCGGGTATTGTGTAGCCTGTAAGGTTTGATGTATAAGCCATGCTGACCAGTCTTACCCTGTTATGTTTAAGTTTCTTTTTGTAGCTTTCAATGTCAAAGTTATCATTTTCGTCTGATTCTATAATTTCTAAATTTATTATTCCTTTGTTTTTCAACCGTATCCATGGAAGCAGGTTGGAGTTATGTTCTTTATCTGTAAGCACAACTGTATCGCCGGGTTTAAACTTCATTCCGAGAGCAATTATGTTTATACCATGGCTTGCATTCATAGTAAAAATGATTTCTTTTCCCGATCCTGCATTAATAAATTCTTTAATAATAGAGCGTGAACCAATTATGCCTTTGTCCGGATTTCCTTCAATCCTGGAATAAACCTCTTTGGCAAACCAATGTCTGCTTCTTGCTGCACCGCATCCGGGAAATCCCGTGTAGTATTCATTTATGGATTTTATTACCTGATCAGGTACAAGTGTTGTACATGCATTATCAAAATAGATGGGGTGTTTGCCGTTCTGTAAATTAGCCAAGGCAGGAAAGTCTTTTCTTACAGCTTTTACCCATTCAGTACTGTACATAATAATCTCCGGCGATATTGTATCGATTATTATAAGTATTATTTGGAATTATAAGTTTATTTATCAATGGAATTTTTACTGTTTCCTGTAAAAAATAAATTGTAATAGGGGAAGTTTTATTATTAATTTTAGTCAGCAACCATCCCCGCCCAACCGGCTGGGACATATTCTGAAGAAACTATAATATCACAATAACAACCTTTTATAATTTACAGCGAATCACGTTTGAGTGTGCATATAATTATAATACACTGATCCGTTTAAAATTAAAATACATTACATAATTTTCTGCGGAATCAGTCCTTCCTGGTCAGATTTTCTTGTTTTTGAAAGCTTTTACATCAGGCCTGAAAGGCGTCCTCAAAAATTTTGTAATGTATTTTAATTTCTAGCAATTTTAGCCAATTTTCAGAAAGTAAATAGGCAAACGTTAACGACTCTACTTTCCAGAAAGAAAGGTATTAAACAAAATTAGTCTTCCAGCTGCAAACCGGAAGACTAATTTAAAATTTCAGGATTTAATCTCTTTACGATTTTTTTGAACTTTCCATTTAAGCTGACAAAGCTCCTATTTTTTTGCTGCAAGGGCATTTTTGATTTTTTCAGGAGTTGCAGGGAGATCACATATCCTGACACCGCATGCATTATAAATAGCATTGGTAATTGCCGGTGCAGTTGAAACCATTGTCATCTCGCCTACGCCTGTAGCTCCCACAGGACCATTTTCCCTTGGAGTCTCGCGAAAAATAAACTCCACGCCGAATGAATTTGAAATTTTAGGAAATTTAAAGGTTGTCCAGTCTTTTGTTTCACCATGGACATATTTTTCCCTCAGAGCATAACCAATACCCTGATCCATGCCGCCTTCCAGCTGTCCTTCAAGGTTTTGCGGATTAATTATAGTACCGGCATCAACACCAGTCGTCATTTTCAGCACTTTTACTTCGCCTGTATCCGTATTGACCTCTACCTCCGCTATCTGTATATTATGTACCTGGGATTCGAAAGAACCTTTAGCCTGACCTGTTTTTGGGTCAAAATCCCATGTCTCCGGTATTACCTTTATCTCTTCATAACGAACAGGTTTACCGGCTTTTTGCAGATCGGCATATTTTTTTGAACCGGCTTCTTTCATGGCCTTTGCCAGCTTTTCAGCTGCAATGACAGCTGCGCCGCCGTTCATATAAGTCTGACGGCTGCCTGCGGACGGGCCCGCTTCCCATGTTTTATCGGTGTCGCGCGTATATAAACGTATTTTATCCAGAGGTAGATCAAGAACGTGAGCTACAAGCTGTGTCAGCATTGAATCATTCCCTTCGCCCGGATCCGCGACTGCGCCATATACTGTTACTGAATCATCAGGATTGAGTTCCACGCATACGTGTCCCGGGAATCCGCCTGCATCGCCTATGCCAAAGGAGTCGCAGGCAATACCTACACCGCGTTTAATAATGCCATCACTCTTAAAATCCTTAACATTTTTCTTGGCGCGTTCATAGTATGGCTTAACAGCATCGCATAGTTCAGGGAAAGGCCACTGACCTACAGCAACCCCGCTGGACCGGGTTTGTCCGGGTTTCATAGAGTTCATTTTACGGAATTCCAGCGGATCCATGCCGATTTTCTCTGCGAGCATGTCCATTAAAGACTCAAGCGCAAAGACAACCTGCGGCGGTCCTGCACCCCTTGCCGCTCCGCCGCTGGCATCATTGGTATAAGCCAGCTTTGCGAGAGCGTAAACATTCTCAATATTATAAGAGCTGTTCAGCATATGAAGAGCACGCATCGGGACAATAGGACCAAGAAGCATATAAGCGCCCTTGTTTACGGTGAACTCATTAGTATATGCTGTTAATATGCCTTTTGAGTCAGCTCCCAGTTTAGCTATCATTGAGAAAGGATGACGTTTGGAACTGATGAGCATTGACTCGGTTAAGCTAGGAATATAGCGAACTGGCCGTTTGAAATACATGGCTGCAGCCGCTGCAACACCCTCAGATGAGACTGTGGCTTTTATACCGAACTGTCCTCCTGAGAAAGGCTCTTTGTACCGGACTTTTTCTGCTCCAACAGCCCCCTGGACTACGCCACCATGAACGTGAATCATAATACTCCGGCCGTTGATGACCAGTTCGTTTCCATCCATGTAGGCAACGCAGGTTTCCGGTTCCAGCGGAGCCTGATGATTCATCTGCGTTGTGAACTTTCCTTCGACAACAGCAGCTGATGATGCCAGTGCCTTTGCGGCATCTCCTTTGATCTGGGGTTGCTGATAGATAAGGTTCGGCGTATTTGGATGGATCTGATAAGCTCCACTAGCCAAAGATTCCTCGGGTGTATGCATTACCGGCAGTTTTTCATAGGTTACTTTTACGGCAGCTGCAGCTGCCCTTGCCTGTTCCCTTGTCTCTGCTGCCACTATTGCAATAGGATCTCCAAGCGTCCTTACCTTGTCTTCACAGAGAATCGGCTGGTCAGGAGCTATAAACGCAAGACGGTTGGTTCCTTTAATGTCCTGCGCAGTCATAACACCGACAACACCGGGCATCTTCTTTGCCTGTTCCATGTCAATATTCTTGATAATTGCATGGAATTCAGTGCTGTGCACAGCTGCAATTTCAAGAGCATTCTCGGGGTAAATGTCTGCGCCAAACTTTGCCACTCCGCATGCTTTGATCATTGCAGTCGGCCTTGGATGAGACTCACCAATCATCTTTTTTTTGTTCAATTTAGCCCAGACCTCTTCCGGTGTTGTTTCCTTTCTAAGGAATTTAGCGGCAAGCATTACTGCATCAAAAATTTTCACATAACCGGTACAGCGGCACAGATTATGTGCCAGAGCTTTTTTAATTGCATTCTTGTCGGGATTAGGATTCTGATCAAGAAGGGCCTTTGTAGACATAATCATTCCCGGCGTACAGAAACCGCATTGAATAGCTCCTGAAAGCACAAAGGCTTCCTGAATCAGATGCGGATTATCCGGAGTGCCGAGCCCTTCCACTGTAATCACTTCGGCACCGTCCAGATCAACTACTTTTTTTAAACAGGAATGTACTGCCTTGCCGTTAACTATTACCGTACATGCGCCGCACTGGCCTTTGCGGTCGCAGGATTGTTTTGCCCCCGTAAGGCGCAGATCGTCGCGCAAGAGATCAAGCAGTACTTTCTCGGGGTCAACAACAAATTGCTTTGAAATACCATTGATTGTAATACTTATACTTTTCATAATTTTCTGTCCTCTTATGTTTATATATAACGGTTATACTACAAACATAAAATTTATTTATGTTTGTCGTTATAGAGAAATTAAATACTAACCATAGCATTTTTACGATTTAAATGCCTTCATGAATACCTGTTCGCATTCCTCAGGCGTTGTCTGTTTCGGATTGGTACTGCCTACAGCATCAGCAAGGGCGGTCTTGACCATTGCAGGCACCTTATCCTTTGTTACTCCTATGTCGTCCAGATATTTCGGAATGCCAACCTCAGCTGAGAGTTTTTCCACCATCTCAACTGATTTTTCGGCTGCTGCCTGCAGGCTGAGTCCCCTGATATCTGCCCCCATTGCTTCGGCAATATCCGCAAATTTTTGAAAGTTGGCGGACAGATTAAAACTCATAACGCGCGGCAGAAGCACTGCGTTAGCCAATCCGTGAGGAAGATTGAAATAGGCACTGAGCTGATGCGCCATCTGATGGCATAAGCCCAGGTTGTTGACGTTAAAAGATGCGCCTGCCATCATTGAAGCTTCGAGCATATCCTCACGTGCTTTTAGGTTCTTGCCGTCCTTAACAGCGGTTTTAAGCGATCTGGAAATCATCTTCATTCCATGAATAGCCATCGCGTCAGCTATATTAAAGTGTACAATGGAACAATAAGACTCGATGCAATGTGTTAGTGCGTCCATGCCTGTATAGGCAGTCATTTCCGGAGGCAGGGACAGTGTCAGCTCTGCATCCAGCAGACTTATATCCGGGACCAGCAGCGGGCTGATAACACCGAATTTCAGATGCTTTTTTGTATCGGTTATAACAGCAACCCATGTTACTTCGGATCCTGTTCCTGCAGTAGTGGGTATGGCTATAAAAGGCAGAAGTTTCGGTGTGATTCTTTCTATGCCGCCTATTGCGATATCATAGGAATCAACAGTGCCGCCGTGAGTGTAAACTACATTGGCTGCTTTTGCAGCGTCGATTGGGCTGCCCCCTCCAATGCATACTATCGCTTCAGGTTTGTCGTTTTTCATCTGTTTTACGGCGTTATGTACCATTTCATCAGTAGGATTAGGTCCGATTTCTCCGAAAAAGCTCACTTCCAGATTTTCCCCTTTCAGCATACTTATTAAATTTTTCACTATTGGAAATTCTTTTAATGCATTATCAGTAAATACTATTACCCTTTTTTTCCCTAAGGCTTTAATCTCACTGCCGAGCGTTTTTACAGTACCTGAACCAATTATCAGCTTTCTGGGCCATACATTATATGTACCAACAGACATGATAGATACCTCCTTCAATTTTAATTTAATTTATAATTATCCGGCGATAAGCGCCAGGGATTTTAATTTATCCGATATTTAATAAAATAAAAAATACTTTCATATTTTTTCGTATGTTTAACATCTACTTTAATTATAAAGTAATATAATATAAACATGAAATGGCAGATTAATCTAATCGATGGTTAAAAAAAAATAGTTGAAATTTAAAAATATGCTAAATATTGTGTAAAATAAGTAAATAATGAGTTTTATTTGTTTTCGTTTAATTGAGCTATATTTTATTGTTGCATTTGCGTGACTACATAATGAACTGTATACAGAGACTCGGATGCATAAGTATTGTTAAGTTTTAAGGCAAAAATAAGCAACTGAGGTTATAGCAGTGTTAGAATGTATCAATTATATACCTGATATAAGGATCATAAATCAATATGATCGGAATATGGAATTGGCCAACGGCCTTGAGACTGACTATATAAGGCTGTTTTACTATGAGTTTGATCATTATTATAAGAATTCTTATAAATCCTACGAATACTACAAGTTATGCACGATTTTTAACGGAAGTAAACGAATAAAAGTAAACAATCAGGACGATTTTATTCATAATAAAAACGAGTTTGTGATACTTCCTCCCCATATGACTATTTCCGTAGAAGTACTTGATCCATCAAGGGGTATGGTTATTGAAATTAGCGATATTCTGCTGGAAAGGATCCGCAACAAGGTTTGCATCAGAGAGGAATTCGAATGTGATCCTTTGCAGAGAGAACGCCATCCGCTATTCAGGGGGAACTCGGGCATACTTCAGGCGGATATTGAAAAAATATCATCCACTGCGCTCAGTGAATCGAAAGATAAAGAGTTTCTGATTGATCTATATGCGCAGGAAATGATCTACAAACTTTTAAACAGTATGAGCATTAATATTATACTGGAGAAACAGAGCAATCATTCTGTACACAGAGCAATTGAGCTTATGAAAACAGGGTGCACAAACAACATGGATTTATCGGAAATCGCCCGTGCGGTCAATATGTCGCCGGCTTTATTTTCGATGAAATTTAAAAAAATCACCGGCCTTCCGCCTAATATGTATTACACGAATATCAAACTCAATGAAGCTAAAAAGATGCTTAAGCATAAATCAGTAACAGAGGTAGCATATGATCTCGGTTACGATAACATCTCCCATTTTATAAGGCTTTTCTTCGAAAAATTCAAATTAACACCTAAACAATATCAGCTACAATTCTATAGTAACATAGTTTAATTGATAATAGCCCAAATTAAATATTACATTCTTTAAGTCTTATGTGTCGAATAGATATGTCTTGCGGGATTATGAATGAGGAATGTTAAAATGGCAATGGTAATATGCGGTTGTTTTTATAAGACTCTTTGTTAAAATAAATATGAATAATTTAATCCTCAATAAATAAAAAATTTGGTCAGGGACAGAATCGGACTGTCGACACGCGGATTTTCAGTCCGCTGCTCTACCAACTGAGCTACCTGACCAAACATAAAAACAAAAATATTTTATACTCGGAAAAAGTCAATAAAAATTTATTTTATCAGTTTTGCTCTTCTTTTCTGATAGGGATAGACAACATCGTTAACATCAATATCTTCGGCATTCACGGCTATCATTGGTTTTGCAGAAGAGATCATGGTGTCGGCATTGTTTACCTGCAGCGTCAGCTTCTTTTTTATCCTGAGCAGGTCTTTGTCCTCGGAGCTGTCCAGTTTATATATTACAATAAAATCACCGGGTTTGATTCCGTCTATAAGACCTAAATTTACGATTACATTATCGTCGCGGATGTCCAGTACTCTGCCTTTAAAAGGTATGGCATTATACAATCTGTTCGCGGCTCTTATCGCAATATCCGGAAGGCTTTCTTTGCCGTTTTCCGAAATTGAAAAGTTATTGGTTATCACTCCAGTGTTAAAATCCATAAGTTCAAAATCTATCGATAAAAAATTCATTCCTTCTCTGTAATTACCGAACACTACGAAGTCCGGTTTGTCTGTTTTCCCCTGCCTTGCCATGTCGGCTATTATTTCAAGATTGTCGCCCAGGAACTGACGGTCGTCTTTTAAGGCCATGGCTGTTTCCATTCTTTTGCGCACGCTTACTGGCTGCATTCTTCCGAATTGGCCGAGTGCAAATGTTAAGTGATTTGCTATGACCTCGCCTGCGTCGGGATGAAGGCTTACGGGTTCAAGCGGGGAAAAATCAAGGACAAGTATTCTTGGAACATCCCTGGGCGGGAGCTCTGTTGAATACCCTGCCTTATGGTAGAGCCTGTCCCTTCTTTTAATGATGGCAACTTTAAGCATATCCTGATACTTGTTCTCCGGGTAAAGGCTGAAAAGCGTTTTCTGCTCATTAACATACAATTCGTTATAATTGAAAGTCTGGTATAAATCCCTTAGGCTCTCCCTTGATATTCTGTTAAGGGGGTTTAACAAAAGCGATCTTTGAAGGCGCATTACCGCGTCATTTACAAGGCTGATCTTTAATTTATCTATTGCTGCTCTGTAATGCTCTTCGCTGAATTTTACTCTCAGAGGATGCCCTTCGGCAAAATCGTTCAGCACAAGGAAATCTTCAAGCCTTGATTTCAGGATACTGTCTGACGGGGAAATCTTCATCGCCCTTAAAAAATAATTAATCGCATTTGCGGAATCATTCATATTGGCGTAAGTGATGGCCATGTTGTAATACGATATGCCGTTTTCAGGATAATCCGTGATTGTTCTGTTAAAATATTTTAAAGCTTCATCATAGCTCTTTTGCAGAAAAAACAAATTGCCCATGTTCCTGTTTGCGGAGAGATTTTCAGGATGTATCGCCAGAGCCTTTCTGAGCTTATCCGCTGCTTCGGTCATGTATGCCGCATCCTGGCTTTCCTTAAAATCTTTCATTAATATCCGGCCGTACTTCACATAGGCATCGGGCAAATCGTTTTTTGAGTCTATGGCTTTCTGAACATACTGCTTTGCTTCACCATCCCTCTTTTCCCTTATCTTAATATCCGCCATAAGAAGAAGCGATTCGTAATGATACGGATTGACTTTTAAAATATCAGCCAGCTGTCTCTTTGCCCATATATTTCTGTCCATAAGATAATATATATAGGCTATCCCGTATTTTGCTTCCATGTCTGCTTCTGATATTGTTAATGCGGTTTTAAAATACTCCAGCGCGTCATTATATTTTCCGAGTTCAGTCATTGCAAATCCAAGGCCGTTTACTGCTTCAATATTGTTTTTATCTAATTTTAAAACATCGCTGAACAGGTTGACTGATTCCGGAAAAGCTTCGGTTTTCAGGTATGCTTTTCCAAGGCCGAGGATTGCATCTTTGTATCTGGGATTCTGCTTAAGTGCGTTTTTAAAGGAAAGTATGGCCCTGAATTGGTCGCCTCTTGCTAAATATTCACGCCCTTCTTTGTTATATGAGATCGCATTTTTTTTCTGCGCGTCCGCAAGGGAAAAGATAGCTGATGAAAAAATAAAAAGAATAAATAATAAGAATATTTTATGACGATTTATTTTTTTTATGTTTCCTGTATCCATTTATATTTTATCTGAAAATATTTTTAGTTTATAATAGTGTTGCTGTATAACTCAATTATATATAACAGTTGTTATAGCATTATTCAAAAAAATCCTGGTTTTGCAGCAAGTATAATATTCAAATTTCACAGCCTTACGTAACCATCAGTAATTTTTAATCCCATAAATAAAGCTTACTATGATAATAAGTCAAGTGATATTTCCTGAATTCAAGTATCAAGTGCGACAGAGGTCGTAAATAATTAACTCACAAGGAGATTTCCATTTACGGGATTTTCTCGGTCGAT
>JAFGSG010000112.1 GCA_016934735.1 Spirochaetota bacterium
ACCATTGGGAACAAATCAAGGTAAAAATCAGGTTTTTTATTTGGAGAACCAATAAAAACTCTGATTTTTAGAGGTTCCCTTATTATATAATTGACTGATAAAAAAATTTAATTGTTTTGATTTAGCGCTTATCGGTATCAAAATATCATCCAATATTTTCACTAAGAAGTCATAATTAAAAGCAGGAGTAAAACTAAACCACAAATAGATCCTGATAAACACGAGTTACTTTATTAATAATATCTGTGTCTATTTATATCTATTTGCGTTTAATACTAAAAGGAGTGACACTAATGAAGATCGGAGTTGCAGGAATCGGGGGCGTAGGCGGATATTTCGGAGGAAAGCTAACCCGGTTATTGGAAACGGAAAAAGACCTACAGATATATTTTGTTGCAAGAGGAGCACATCTTGATGAGATTAAAAAGAACGGCTTGCTTCTTGATACTGACGAAGGACAAATGACATGCAAGCCGACATTTTCAACAGACAATATTTCTGAATTGCCGGTACTGGATTTATGTTTAGTATGCGTTAAAAGCTATGATTTAAAAAATGTCATTATGCAGCTGAAAGAAAAAATTTCAGATAATACCATGATCCTGCCGCTATTAAACGGTGTCGATATTTATGAAAGAATAAAATCAATAATTTCCAATGGAGCTGTTTTCCCTTCATGCGTGTACGTTGGTACTCATATTGAAAGGCCGGGCAAAGTGACACAGCGAGGCGGAGCATGTACCATACACTTCGGCAAAGACCCGGCAAACGATTATGTCGGTGAACAAATATTCGATCTGTTAAAGAAAGCGAATATTAAATACAACTGGACAGATAATCCTTATACCGAGATATGGACCAAATTCGTTTTTATTGCTTCTTATGGTCTTGTGACTGCTAACTTCAATAAAACAATCGGAGAAACAATGCAGTCCGAAGAATTAAGCGAATATGTAAAATCCATTATGCAGGAAATTGTAAATATTGCCAATAAGAAAAATATTATTCTGCCTCAATCCATTATTGATGATTCATATCACAAAGGCGGCAATTTTCCCTTTGAACTGAAAACATCGTTTCAGAGGGATTTTGAAATTACAGATAAACCGGATGAAAGAGACCTGTTCGGAGGATCTGTCATAAGAATGGGGGAGGAACTGGGAGTTCCTGTGAAAACCACGCAACTTATTTATAATTCGTTGCAGGAAAAGAAAAAAATAACATGAACAGACCAGATAATCTGGTTAAGAGTGCATTTCAACGTATCTCTTGCAGTAAATAATACATGCTTTTTACACAATATCTGCGCCGGGACATATTATAAACTATTACTTACTATGTTCTAATCATTTGATACGAATTCCCGGTAATTGCAGAGTAAAATCGGAGGTAAAAATGTTCCATGTGGAACGTGACATAATCCAGAAATGGTTAAAGGACAAGAATATCCGTATTAAGGACGAAATCGAAGATAAAATGCTCCGCTTTGCCGATATGATTCATTCGGCAAACCAGAAATTCAATCTGACCGGGCTAAAGACGCGTACTGAGATACTGACTGAGCTTATACTAAGAAGCCTGGACCCGGTATGCGACATAATTGTTCCACGTGGAACACGATTTGCAGATATTGGGTCAGGAGCAGGAATACCCGGAGTACCGCTCGCGATTTTCTTCAGCAGTTTTTCGGGAACACTAATCGAATCCAGTAAGAAAAAAACTGAGTTCATTAAGAGCGCAGTAGAGGAACTCGGGCTGGCCGGGATTAATGTTATCTGTGACAGGGCAGAGGAAATAGCCGCAGGTGCGCTTCATAGGGAACAGTACGACTGGGTATTTGCACGGGCGTTCGGAAAACTTTATATCACTCTTGAACTTGCAGCACCTTTCGTTAAACAAAAAGGATATTTATACATATACTCAACTATTGTTTCAGAGCAGATCCCCGCTCAAACGCTTAATCATTCAGATAAATTAGGAATAAATATTATGTCGCATAAGCAAATGGGTGATATTAAGCTTTCTAAAACAGGCTTATGCTTTAAAAAAGAAAAAAATACTCCAAATAAATATCCCCGTAAATACCCAATTATTAAAAGAGAAGCTGAAAAAGCATAAAATAATGGTTGATGGAACCGGTATTTTAATAGATATTTCTTTCAAAATAGAACTAGGCGATTTTTAAAGGTAAAAAAGCCCAGAGCATATTGATTTAATAGTAATTACAAGTTATCCCAAAAGTACATAATTTTATAATAAAACAGATATTTGGTTTCTGCTATGAGAATAAAATTCGGACATGCAATTCAAAAATTCCTGCTTCCAATACTTCTTGTCATTGTATTTTCACTGCTTGGACTGGGAGTATATGCTTATAAATTAAAACTGCAGTATTTCTTCTTATTCTTTGGTATGGGAATTATGGTTGCTTTGGGGGAATGCATCATAATTCTTTTCCCGAAACGCAAACAATTATTTCGCAGAATAATTCAGGGACTGGTGGGCGGAGGATTATTTTTCGGAATATCGATAAATTTTAGAGTCAACTTCCAGTTTTCCGAAGTAATATTTGATATTATGGCGCTGATTATTACAGGCGCATTGATCCAGTTTATCATTGCAAGGCTCATTATGCCTTTTATTGTAGGGAATGCCTTTTGCTCCAGGGTCTGCTGGGATGGTGCAATATTCGAATTAACTCAAAATCTGCTTCCGAAATTAAAAATTATTAAAAATAGATCCCGATATATTGCTTCTGCTTATCTTTTATTTATTATTATATTAACAATATTTGTATCCCGATATGAGAATCCTGCATTGAATGAAGATTCGAGATTTTACTGGATAATCGGAGAAAATATATTTTTACTTTCCATAGGATTCATTATTTCATCTATCTGGGGGAGACGCGCATATTGCAGGATGTTTTGCCCGTTTATTACTATATCAGGCCTTTTTTCAAGGTTTTCTATTTTTAAGATTACACCTGTAAATTCTGATAATTGCGTTGAATGCAAAAAATGCGATAGAGCATGCCCTATGTTGGTCAATGTAAGCGGCTTTGTTAAAAATAAAAAAAGAATTAACGACAGGAACTGCATTCTCTGTGAGCAATGCGTCAGCGCATGCAATAATGAATGTATAAAACTAGCTCCGGGTTTGCCGTGGCAATAGTATTATAAATTATTTTAAAATAAAATTCTATTGAATGATTTGCTGAGATTGAGAAATCTATACCGCAAATAATAATATATTTAAATTTTGTTTAATCAGGAGATAATTATGATAGTAATTCAATTGCCGGTAGGATACATGGATGTATTCTGCTATATTATCGGATGCGAAAACACAAGAGACGCCATGGTCATTGATCCGGGCGGGAATGCTGATATGATAGCAGAAAGAGCCAAAAAAGAAAATATTAACATTAAATATATATTCAATACTCATCACCATTTTGATCATACTGAAGGCAATGCTGAGCTTAAAAAGCTTACAGGCGCTAAAATAGTAATGCATGAACTTGAAGATAATTTAGTGCGCGGCGATTCAAAGGCCGATATACGTATTAAGGATGAAAAATTATTCAAACTCGGGGATATTGACATTCAGATTTTTCATACTCCCGGTCACAGTCCGGGCGGGTTGTGCCTTTACGCACAGGGCCAGCTTTTTACAGGCGACACTCTCTTTGTGGGCGACAGCGGGCGTACTGATCTTGCAGGCGGAAACAGACCGACTCTTGGCGCCTCGATCCGCATGCTTATGAAGCTGCCTGATGACACAGTTATATGGCCCGGGCATGACTATGGCCGTACCCCAAGCTCAACGATTGGTAATGAAAAAAGGACTAATATAAACGCAAAAGAGTACGGTTATTATACAGGTGATTAATAACAATCTCTCGTAAATAGGAAAAGACGAAAACCGGCATTCAATGAAAAAAATAATGTTAATGAATAACAGCTGAAGGTATACTGGAATAATATATTAAAACTGCTTTTATAAATTCAATTGGAGGTTATCATGAAAATATTTGAGTACAGTAAAATCAAACCCACCATGTTCGACAATGAAGAGATGAAAAGTGTTGCTGGACGTGTTATTATCGGCAAAAATGACGGAGCAAAAAATTTCTGCATGCGCATATTTGAGATAGCGCCAGGCGGATTTACACGCAAACATACTCATGAATGGGAGCACGAGATGTTTGTTCATGCGGGCAAAGGCGAATTTCTCGGAAACGGCAAATGGAATTCCGCAAAAGCAGGAGATGCAGTATTTGTACCAATGAACGAGGAACATCAGATCAGAAATACCGGCGAAGATTTACTGGTTGTAATATGTCTTGTACCGTCAAATGCTCCTGAATTATAAAAATGATAAAAGTCATTTTACAATAGCTCTAACTTCATTTTTCATAAGCACCAGGATCATTAAAAAATAATCTTCTTTGCTATAATAAAATATAACATAATAACATAATAATGGTTGCTTTCTCTTTTTAGTGTTTGTTATATTAATATTATGCCATCAATAAAAATATTTTCTGACCCGAATATTATAAAAAGTATTATAATTATTTCAATATTCTTTTCCATTGGATGTGAAAAAGCAATGCCTTTACAAACAGGATTTCGTCCGGACATGCTTGTAGAAAATCATAATACAAAAAACTTTAAAGACGGTAAACTCGTGTGGGAGCTTAAAGCAAAGAAAGCGTCATATTATTATAACGAAAAAAAATCTATTGCTGAAAATATTATTCTCCATTATTTTAAAGACGATAAACTTTCTGCAATAGTAAAAGCAGACAGCGCAGTATTATTCACTGAATCAAAAGACATCGATTTAGACGGCAACGTTGACATGATTTCGACAACAGGCAACAGACTGCTCACAACAAGGATCAGATGGAACAATAAAGACGGTTATCTGGATACTAATGAATATGTTCAGATTCTTAGAAAAAACGGCGACAGAATCGAAGGAACAGGCCTCAGAGCCGATTACAACCTTGAAGGTTATGAGATCAAGAAAAAAGTAAAAGCTGTTTCAAAAAACATGAGCGAACCGGTCAAAAGAAAAAAAAATGAGAAGGATAAAAAACATTTCAATAAAAATAAATAAGAATATTTTTATATTTTTATTTATGATAATATTGATACATGCATACGCTATTGAAAAAAAGCCGGTATTTATTACCGGGGATAACGCTAAAAGCAGGCTTGTAAGCACTATAAACGGCAAAAAGGAATACTTAACCGAACTAACTGGAAACCCTGTAATAAAAACAGGAAATAAGGAGTTGCGTACGGATAAAATTATTGTACGCGGCAACAACGGAAATATAGCTGAGGCACATGGAAACGTAGTTTTAACCGACAGGACAAATGGTTCAAAATTACGAGCAAACAAGGCAGCTTTTTTTAAAGAAAAAAATACAATTGAATTTTACGGGAAACCGAATGCTCTCTTTAAAAGGGATGACGATAATTCATTTATTAATATTCAAGCCGATAAAATGAAATATGATCTAAATACAAGTACGGCAGAAGCAACAGGCAAAGTAAAATTAATAAATAACGACATAAATATTAACTCTAATAAAGCAGTCTTTAAAAGAGATGAAGGAACAGCTGTTTTTTCCCAAAATCCGGAGATAAAAAGAGGTGACGATGTTTTTAATGCTGATGAAATTATTTATAACACGAATAAAAAAAATATTATTTTGAATAAAAATGCAAGTATTAAAGCTTATTCTGAAGAAATTGATGAAAATACAAACAGGATGAATAAAATAAAAATGAATGTGACTGGCGACAGGATTGATCATTTTACCGAGGGAATAACCTGTACAATAGTAACCGGTAAAGCCAGAATTGAAAGGGATGACTCAGTTTCAACGGGCGATAGATTTGAAATGAAAGGGAATAAAGGCAATGAAGAATTAACCGGCACAGACGTTCATATCAATTATAAAGATGAAAATATGGAACTTTACGGGAAAAATCTCAAATCAAACAGGAAGGAAGGAATTTCTATTCTATGGGGAAATGCCCGAATAATAATAAAAGATGCGAAAACAAATAAAGAGACTTCAAGAATATTCGGAGATTACATGGAGCATTTCAGAGACATCGACGAGCTTTATATATCCGGAAATATAAGGATTGTAAACAGCGAAGGTACTATAAAAGGTCTTATGGCAAAATATACACGTAAAAATAATTTACTGATTGTTACAGGAAGCGCGAGAATAGTAAAGAATAATTCAACAGTATTTGCTTCAGCAATTACAATCGACACGAAAACAAGCAATACCCGATTAATAGGCGACATCAGAGGTAAAGGCGCACGTTAATTATAGAATAACAGGGATTTTTATTTAATATGGCTAAAAAAGAAACCAATAAAAAAATTTTAAAGCTGGATTCACTTGTCAAATCATATAAAAAAAACAGGGTTGTAGACAACATCGGATTTGAGATTAGACAAGGTGAAGTAGTTGGACTATTGGGCCCGAACGGCGCTGGCAAGACAACCACATTCTATATGGTTGTAGGAATAATAAAACCGGATTCCGGTAAAGTATTTATTGATAATTACGATATAACTGATCTTCCAATGTATAAAAGAGCGAGATACGGTATAGGCTACCTGCCGCAGGAGGCTTCTGTATTCAGAAAGCTAACCGTTGCACAGAATCTTGAGCTAATACTCGAAATGCAGAATTTGACAAAGACAAAAATCATTCAAAAAAGAGATATGCTGTTAAAAGATCTATCCATTGAACACGTAAGAGATCAAAAAGCATATACACTCTCAGGCGGGGAAAGAAGACGGGTAGAGATTGCAAGGACACTGGCTACTACTCCGGACTTCCTTCTTCTTGACGAGCCTTTTGCCGGCGTCGATCCGATTGCGGTTGCAGATATTCAATCAATAATCCATTCTATCAAAAAAAGAAATATAGGCGTATTGATCACTGATCACAATGTCAGGGAAACCCTCAGTATTACGGACAGATCATATATCATGTATAAAGGCGAAGTTCTTATAAGCGGCAAATCAGATAAACTGATCAAAAGCAAAAAAGCAAGAGAGATATACCTTGGCGAAAAATTTTCGCTATGATGATGTTCTAAAAAGCAAATCAGCACTCAATACCGTTTATCAGGCGGGATAAATTCCTAAAAAAATTAAATTTAAACATAATAATTATATAAATAGATTCTAAATAAAGAAACAGCTAATCTGAAATAGTAATAAATCATAACAATAATTATGATTATTAAAGGCCATCTCAAAAATTTTGTAATATATTCCATCATATCATGAAAAAAATTATTTTTGAGATAACTTCCTGAATTCAAGTATCAAGTGCGACAGAGGTCGTAAATAATTAACTCACAAGGAGATTTCCATTTACGGGATTTTCTCGGTCGAT
>JAFGSG010000016.1 GCA_016934735.1 Spirochaetota bacterium
GAGGTGTCTGAGAGGCCGAAGGAGCACGGTTGGAAACCGTGTGTAGCGCAAGCTACCGAGGGTTCGAATCCCTCCCTCTCCGAATATATAAAAATGTCATTTTTAAAAATGCCACTAAGACAATAAAAATTTTTGCTCGTAATTTTTTTAAGCGGCCCCGGTTTTTTGGCTGTGTTATGATGAAGCAGGACAACCCGATAATTATAATCAAACAAATTATTTTTTACATATTGACGGAAAGACAATGACATATCAGGTGATTGCAAGGAAATGGCGCCCGCAAAAATTTGAGGATGTTGTTTTTCAGGACCATATTTCAAAGATTATAAGGAACAGCATAAGAATGGGCCGCATTTCCCATGCTTATCTTTTCTCAGGGCCGAGAGGCGTAGGCAAGACAACCATGGCCAGGATACTTGCCAAGGCGCTTAACTGTCTTTCTGCCGATAATCCTACCGATAATCCGTGCGATGTGTGCGAAAACTGCATAGAGATAAAACAGGGGTACTCTTTTGACGTCATCGAAATTGACGGCGCTTCCAACAGGGGTATAGACAACATAAGAGATCTGAGAGAGAACGTAAATCTCGCGCCTGTGAAAGCAAGATACAAGGTTTACATTATAGATGAAGTCCATATGCTGACAAAAGAAGCGTTTAATGCCCTGCTTAAGACGCTCGAAGAACCGCCGAAGCATGTTGTTTTTATTTTTGCAACTACCGAGATTCACCGTATACCTGAAACCATACTATCGAGATGTCAGAAATATCTTTTCAAGAAAATTCCCGTGAAATCAATCGCTAATCATCTGGAAAAAATAATTCATGAAGAAGGATATAAAATCGATAAGGGTGCTCTGTACCCGATTGCGCGTGCAGGCGAGGGGTCAATGCGCGATTCACAGTCCCTGCTCGATCAGGTAATATCATTCTCTGACGGTGCAATAAGCGAAGAAGACGCTCTGTCAATTTTAGGCATAGTTACGCTTGACAGCTACCTGAAGCTATTGACATTCATAAGCAATCCTGATCCGGCCGGGCTTGTTGATGAGATAGACAGAATTTCCGTACTTGGTATAGATATCTCAAGATATGTTGCAGGTTTTATAGATATTATCAGAACCATAAGGCTGGTCAACAATGGCATTATATTAACAGAAATTTTAGGATTTTCCAATGATGAGATGCAGGCTTTAAAAAAAGCCGGCAGTAATTTTACTGATGAAGAGCTGAGTATAATTTATAAACTTGCATCTGATCTTCAGACCAGTCTCAGGTTTTCGACAAACGAAAGGATTAATCTTGAGATGGCGCTTTTGGATATGATCAGCGTTAAGAAAAGCCCGTCAGTTGCGTCAATACTGCGAAAAATATCAGAGGCCCGCGGGACTGGTTTAAACTCTGCGGCAGGAACAGCCGGTAAGCAAACAAAAAACACTACTCAGGTTAATAATGAAGAATCCGCAATAGATAATATTAAAAGCCTGTTTCACGGGGAAGTGATAGATTAAAAAAATTTTACAGAGTATTAAAATATTTTAAGATGGGTCCTAGTATGCTGTCACATTTAATTTTATAAGCTAATTAAATCAATTATAAATTATAATCATGTAAGTTGCAATTTCAAATGTGACAGTGTACTACTAATATTTTTTTTGGAGAAGAGAGATGCTAAAAGATTTAGGTAATATGCTTAAATTGCAGAAAGAGTTAAAAGATGTTCAAAAAGCGCTGAAAAAAGCAGAGTCTACAGCTGAGAGCCATGATGGTTCTATCAAGGCAACTGTAAACGGGGAATTTACTCTTGTTAACATCAGCATTGACGAAAAGCTGCTTGATAGGAGCAATAAGCAAAAACTTGAGAAGGATATAGTATCCACGATAAATAAAGCTGTCGGATCCAGCAAGGAACATGCAGCAAAGGAAATGGGGAAGCTGACAGGCGGGATGAATATCCCCGGCCTTGATAAATTTTTAAAGTAAGAGATAATAATGGGCAGTCCTTCCGCGTATTTAGACGCATTGATAAAGGAATTTTCCAGGCTTCCGGGTATAGGCCCGAAAAGTGCGGCAAGGCTTGCTTTCCATATACTAAAGCAGCCATTGTCCGAAGTGGAAAGGCTTTCAAAGTCAATACTTGCGCTTAAGGAGAACATTACTTTCTGCAAAATATGCGGAGGAATTTCGGACGCAGGCATCTGTTCTATCTGCTCTGACGGGAACCGCGATAAAAGCACAGTATGTGTTGTGGAGGATGCAAGGGATATTCTCACTATCGAGAAATGCGGAGGCTACCGCGGCCAGTATCATGTATTAAAGGGCGTAATATCGCCTCTTGACGGAATAGGCCCTGAAGAGCTTAACATAAGTTCTTTCTTAAGGAGATGCAGTGATGGCCAGATCAGGGAAGCGATCATTGCCGTGAATCCTACGATAGAAGGGGACGCGACCACGCTGTATCTTGCAAAGGAGCTGAAGCCGCTGGGTGTCAGAGTTATGCGCATAGCGCACGGGCTTCCGGTCGGTTCGAACATTGAGTTCGCAGACGCAGCCACAATTGTAAAGTCTCTCGAGGGCAGGGTGGAGATTTAGAAAAGTATTTCCGGCCTCAGGGCGGGATCGGATAAAAATTATCGGTCTTGGGTGTAATTGACTGCATAAACGGATATGAAACGGAGGGGAAGCGAAGAAAATCCACGTATGGATAATACCTGCTAGGTATCAGTTTAATCCCAGGTATTAATGCTGTCCGTTTATTTGCCGTCATGTATCCGGATATATAAAGATTGTACCCGCTCATACGAAGATTCCGGGCTTTTCCTGTAAACACATATTTTTCTTCATCAGACAGCGCCTGCCATGACTTTACCGCATCCGCGAATGTGCGGCGTACGCTTCTCTGTGCGGCAGTGTCCGGATTCCGCAGTACTATATGCGCGCGCACGCATTGCTTATTCAGCCTGGTGTAAAAAACAACATTACCCATTCGCCCGCGGATAGAATCTAATAACGGATTCAGAATTATAATCGCCATATTTAATTTTTATTCCTTTTTAAATATACCCTCTTACCTATATATACGAAAACAGGTTTCATTTTTCAGCGGAATTTCAGTTGAAGTTTGAAAAATTTTTCTAATTCAACCGGTTTATTTACAATTTGTTGAATAAATTCGCGTTTATATAATCAATAACTCATCCGATATAAAATAATATTATATTTTTAGAAAATATACGACATAATAATATCATCCATATTATATAATGAATTCGGCCAGATGAGCGACATTTACCGCGGAAACGGCACAGACACGCATTATGTTTACGATATTAAAGGGCGCCGGAAATTTGACATCCGTGTCATTTCCGGCATTCGCCACATCGTGTGGCTCGGCTTTCGAGCCTTGTGACTTATACAGAAACAAACGCGCAGGTGAAAAAACTGCAGGATGTAAGCTATACATTCAAGATCGACAACAGCATTGCAGGCGTAACAAACACGCCGGACATTGACACCGGAGGAGCGTATGTTTCCGCAGTGAGCTATAATTATAAATACGACGGCCTTAACCGCCTTGTAAAGGCAGAGGGCATGTACTCAAGGGCAACCGCGCCCAATTCCGGCACTCTGGAAACAGTAAAGCAGTTTGAAACAGGCTGGACATACGCGCCAAACGGCAACATGACAGGCAGGGAAATATTCGACCCTGTTACCCATGCAACTGAAGACTCGCTTCAATATACGTACGGAGCGAACAATCATGCTGTTACGAGCATTACATCAAGGCTAACTAGCGAAGAAAAGTATGCAATGCAATATGACGCTTGCGGGAATATGGTTGGGCAGACGAATCCCCAACCCCCTCCCGGCCAGGGGCCGGACTCCCCCTTGTCAGGGGGAGCAACAATTGCTACTAAGGAGATGCAATACGATTCGTACAACCGCATTACGCGTGTGACGAACACGGACACGAGCGAGGTTGTGGGTCAGTACTGGTACGACGATCAGGGCTTCCGCGTGCGCAAGGTTGCAAAGCGCGTAGTAGGCGGCGAGGACAGGCAGGTTGAAGTGCTTTATCCGTCCATGTACTTCGGACTTGAAAAGCAGAGAGATTCCGGAGGCACGGAAGTGCCGAACTCCGTGTATTCAGTAAACAACATTTATCTTGAAGGAGTGCGCATTGCAGCAGTTATACCTTCCGGGGACGCGAGATATTATTTGACAGACCAGGTGGACTCTGTCAAGGTAGTGGCAGACGACAACGGCCTGCCCGTAAGCCGCATGGAGTACATGCCGTACGGCGAAACATGGTTCCAGGAAGGCGACACCAACAACGCGCCCAAGTACAACTCACAGGAACTTGACACAGAATCGAACTTCTATTACTACAACGCGCGTCATTACTCGCAGGAGATCGCGAGGTTTGTGACGGCAGACACAGTTATCGACGGCGAGTTCGATACGCAGGGGTGGAACAGGTATTCGTATTGTAAGAATAATCCGATTGAGTATAAGGACCCGACGGGACATGAAAGGTTCCCAACTGTAAGTCGTTCTTTTGATGAAATTTTCAATGAAAATGTTAGTGATGAACAATATGCAAATGACAGTGCTAAAAGTGGACCAAATCAAGGGAAAGTAGTAAATAATTTAAAAGGACATTATGGTAATACCAGATATGATGGAACAGTTAAACATAGAGGTATAGATATTAAAGGGAAAAAAGGTGACCCAGTATTAGCTTATGCAGAAGGTAAAGTAGCAAGGATAATAAAAGATCATGAAACCGCTGGTAATTTTATTGTATTAGAACATCAAAGAAAAGTATATGATAAGAAGACTGACTCATTTAAAAACGAAACGTATGTTACTCGCTATTTACATCTTGATAAAATAAATGTTAAAAAGGGAGATAAGATTAAGGAAGGTCAAAAAATTGGAACGATTGGGAATACAGGTAGTTGTGTAGATTATGATCCACATCTTCATTTTGAAGTTAGAAAAATGAAAAAAAATGCTAATATACAAGAAGCAAGAAAAAATGAATTTGTAAATCAATACACTACTGAAGTTGATCCAGTTAAGGATTTAAAAACTAATCAAACATTTTTTCAAAAAGTTAAAGAACATTTAACAAACTTGATGAAATAAAAGAGAAATAATTATGAATAAGAAAATTATATTATCGGTTAGCCTTGTTTCTTTTATTATAATTTTAATAATTATATCTAGTTTGTATAAACTAATTAATAAAAGTACATCTAATGAAGAGATAAATGATCAACAAACTGGGATAAATTATGAAGGAAAATATGCTCAATATTCTTGTAATGTTGTAAATAATGATAAATATATAAAATCTTGGGATATCGGATTAATTAAAAGGAATAACATTATTTATATAATTGATGCCTCATTTGCAATATGGCTAAAGAAAGAAGCAAAATACCAGTTTGAATTAGAACCTGAAACATTTTTGTTACCAATCTCAAAGAAACAATGTGAGTTAAGTATTAAATCGGTAGAGGGTAATATATATAAATTGATAGGTTCTTTTAAACATAGTGGAGAATTCGATGAATATAAAGGTAAATTGTTTTTTCAAGGAAGATATATTGAATTTGAAAAGGAAAATAAAAGGTTAGACACTAAGTTAGCTATTGAATGTTTACCTGTAGAACTTTAGTTTTTTTTACAAACTTTTTATATTGTATGTGATCTTCTTGGTTTGTACGGGGAATTATATGGCGAAGCAGCAATTTCATTTATTTTCAGTACAAACTTACGAAGCAGATTCGATCTAAAAAGTAAAAGCATATGGAAAAGAAATTTAATCTTTGCAAAAGGGCGTGTGGTTGATGTCTGAACCACGGATTAACCCCCTTCTGGCTTCGCCGGCTTTCGAAGCCCCACCCCCTCTGTCGTTTCGCGACATCTGACGTTGCTCCGGTTCCATAGACAAGAAGAATCCCCCATCTGATTCTTTTGTTATGCTGCAATCCCCATTTTTAACGGAGGAATATAGCCATTCACCGAACGTAATCTTTTCCTGTTATAAAATAATTCAATATACTCAAACACTGCTCGTTTAGCTTCCTCACGAGTTCTGAATTTTCTGAATTCAAGTATCAAGTGCAACAATATCATTTAAAAATAATTGCTCAGAGGATATCCATCCAAAGGATTTTCTCGGCTTA
>JAFGSG010000113.1 GCA_016934735.1 Spirochaetota bacterium
AAAGCAGGTATTTGGAAAAAATTCAAAAATGGCAATGTTCCCGCTGGAGGTGCTAATGGACTTTAAAGAGCTTGTGGAGTATATGGTAAAATGCCTTGTGGATAGTCCTGACGATGTTGAAATACACGAAGTCGAGGGTGAAAAGTCTACCATTCTTGAGCTTAAAGTCAAAAAGGAAGATATTGGAAAGGTAATCGGCAAACATGGGAGAATTGCGAGAGCCATTAGAACAATCCTTAACGCGTCTGCGACAAAATTAGGGAAAAAGGTTGTATTGGAAATACTTGATTGAACGAAGAAAGCCGATTTCTGAGAATCGCTAAAATTACAGGAGCCCACGGGCTGAACGGGCGGTTGAAATTGGCTATTATCACGGATTTCATTGAGCGATTCGAGCCGGGCAACGTGCTTTTTATAAAAACCGCTAATGAATTTAAACCTTTCCTGAGCGCTGAATTCATTGACAATAGTAATAATTCACTCATAAAATTTGAAAATATAAATGATAGAGACGCTGCCCTGTCTTTAAAGGGAGCGGAGATTTATATAACCAGGAGTGAAGCGGAAAAGACCAGAAACCAGCTTGAGAGTGATTCTTTTTATTTTTATGATTTAATCGGATGCCGTGTATTCATGAACGGCTCGCTCTTCGGCATGGTGGTTGATATAATGGGATCCGGAGAGAATGTCATTCTTGTTTTAAATGATGATAAAGGAAAAGAATTTTTAATTCCCTTTATTCAATCTATGGTTGACACAGAACATATTTTTGATGGCAGAATTGACATCAGTCCGATTGAAGGACTCTTTGACCTGGAAGAATAATAATTGAAGTTATTTAACATAATAACTCTATTTCCTGATTTTTTTAAAAGTCCTTTAAAAACCAGCCTTCTGGGAAGAGCTATAGACAGCCAGATAATTAAAGTTAATATAGTTGATTTAAAACTATTTTCTCTTGATAAATTTCATCGCTGTGATGATTCTCCCTATGGAGGAGGCAGCGGAATGGTGCTGGAACCGGAGCCTCTTTTCAGGGCGATCGAGTCTGTAAGAAATGAACGAACCAAGGTTGTACTTACATCGCCGTCAGGAATGCTTCTTAATCAGGACATTGTTCAGGAGCTTTCCGGAGAAGATAATATTGCGATAATTTGCGGACGTTACGAAGGCGTTGATCAGAGAGTTATTGACCGTTATGTTGATTACGAAATATCCATGGGGGATTATGTAATTTCAGGCGGAGAATACGCAGCTCTCGTAATACTGGATTCAATTGCCAGATATGTTCCGGGATTCATGTCCAACCCGGATTCATTGATGGAGGAAAGTTTTCAAAATTATCTTCTTGAGTACCCTCAGTACACAAGGCCGTCTGTCATTGAAGGATTGGAAGTTCCGGATGTGCTCTTAAGCGGTGATCACAAAAAAATACGCGATTGGCGCAGGAAAAAATCAATAGAGAAAACACAGAAAGTTCGCCCGGATTTATACAAAAAATATTTAGATATTAAATAGAAGATAAAACACAAAGGAGCAATAAATATGAATACTATGCAAACAATTGAAAAGGAAATGATGCCTGTTGAAAAAACACGAAATTTTTATGTAGGTGATACTGTTAAAGTACATTATAAAATAGTTGAAGGAAACAGGGAAAGGGTTCAGGTTTACGAAGGAATTGTAATTGCTATTAACAACAAAGGAATAAGCAAGACATTTACAGTAAGAAAGATTTCTTTTGATATTGGTGTTGAGCGTGTTTTCCCCGTTTTTTCTCCCAGAATAGCTAAGATTGAAGTTACAAGAAAAGGAAAAACCAGAAGGGCAAAACTGTACTTCCTAAGAGAGCGGACAGGAAAATCGACAAAGTTAAAAGAGAAACGGACAACTGCAGGTTCTTCTGCGAATTCGACTCCTGAAAACAATGCGTCCTCTGCTGAGGGAAACAGCAGTCAACCGCAGAGTGAGTAAACTTGTCCAATGTTAATAATATTTCATTTGAAATTGAGAAAAAATTATTAACAAAAGGCTTTAAAATAATTGCCGGAATAGATGAAGCGGGAAGAGGTGCTTTGGCTGGCCCTCTTTCTGTCGGCCTTGTTATTTATGATCAATCATTCATCCAAAATCCCACAAAAGATATATTATCACAAATACGAGATTCAAAAGAGCTGTCTCCTGAAAGGAGAATTGAAGCGCTAAATCTAATTAATAGAGAAGCTTTTTACGTTCATACTGCCATTATTCCGCATCATATTATTGACAAACTTAACATCAACCGCGCAACAGAATATGCTGTAAGATCATTATTGAAAATAGTATCCCCTAATCCGGACATAATAATTATGGACGGTAATTTTAAATTTAATTTAGGGGTTCCATTTATTCCTGTTATTAAAGGTGATTCCAAATCCATAACAATTGCTTCAGCTTCAATTGCCGCAAAAGTCAAAAGGGATAGAATAATGGATAAATATGAATTGATATATCCGGGCTATTCTTTTATTAAGAACAAAGGGTATGGAACCAGCGAGCATCGTGAAGCCATCACCAGATTAGGTCCGTGTGTTATTCACAGACAGACTTATGAACCTGTGAAGAGCATGTTTAAAGAACTTACTCAATAAAATTGCCATAGAGGCATGGAGGCACCGGGATTTCTCCGCGGCAAAATAGTGGCTAATTTATAGATGAAGATCGAAAGAAATCAGATCAGAATATCGGGTCAGGCGCAGTCTTTGGACTCATTAAGGAATCTCAAAGAAGGCAGCCGGTTAGCTGTGAAGATTACAGAAAGGTTAGGGCAAAGACAGGCGGTTCTGGATATCGGAGGCAGTAGAGTAAACGCTGAATTTATTCAGGGTGTTCCGAAATCAGGCAATTTGTTTCTTATCCTTGACAATAAAACCGGCGGTACTTTGTATTTCAGGATTGCAGACGGTTATATTGAAGACGATTTAATGGTGGAACTGAGTAAATCGACAATAATAAATCGAAATGATTTAAACAAATCAATTTATAAATTGAGATTGTTTTTAAAGGAAGGCATGTACAGTATTTTTATGCTGAATAAAACCCTTCTAAAATATAATGATAATTTTGATAAAAACAAAAATGTTGAAAAATTATTAAGTTTGCTGAATAAACTTTTATCAAAAGGGGCAGATTATAAAAATTTAATACTTGTTGCCGTCCTTTTAAATCACGGTAAAAATCGCGCAGCGGATTTTCTATATCTTATTTTATCGAGAATATTTCCGGATTATAAGGAAATTTTTAAAAAGGATAATATTACTAAAAGGATCGCGGATTTTATTGATTTATTAAATAAATCAATTTTTGAAAATGATAAGGATGATAAACTGGAGGTAATCCGGTCATTATTGGAACTGACTATAAGTGATTCGAAAAATGATGATAGGCGTTATGGTGAAATATTATTTTTTGATGAGCATGAATTTAAACTCTGCAGATATATTTTAAATGAAAACAATATAGTTTTATCGCTTGATTTATCATATCTTGGTAGTATAGACATAGTAATTAAGCATGATAAATCCTTTTGCTCTGTTGTTTTTTACTGTGAAAATGATGATAGTATTGCTGTACTTAAGAGTGAATCAAAGCTTCTGGAATCAGCATTGGATTTTGATGGAAAGACGAAAATACATATAGGTTTTCTCAACAATAATAAAGCCGTAAAAAAAATTATTGAAATAATTTCTAATATAGAGTTAAATAATCTAATTGATGCTAAAGCATAGTTTTTCGGTAAATCTGCTAAAAAATGCCTATCGGTTATGAAAGAAAAAAAAGGCATCGCTGTAGGGTATTCTTTTGACGAACCTGCGCCTGAGATTCTTGCTGTTGCAAAAGGATTTCTTGTTGACAGAATGCTTGCGATTGCCAAAGAAAATAATATAACAGTTTATAAGGACTCAGATCTTGCTGAAATCCTCTCGTATATGACACCGGGCGAACATATACCTGATAATCGTTTTCGAATAATGTCGGAAATATTGGCTTATTGTTACAAGATAAATGAAAAGTTCAGGGAAAAGATGGTAAAAAGCGGTATTTAACAGGTAGATTCTCATGAGAAAGATTCAAGTTGAAGAGTTAAAACCGGGAATGAGATTTGATAAGCCGGTTTATATTGACAGCAATAATATTTTTATCGGTGCTAATATTACTATAAAAGAGGATGATATTAAAAAACTGATGAGATGGGGCGTCAGTGATTTGGAAACTGCCGGTACCATGATATCCTCCAGAGAGGAAATAAAGCAATATTCAAGAAGAATGGAATCACAGGGGGTAAGCGATTCTAAAAGGATTATTACCGATTATACTAATCTCCTGAAAAAAAGAAAGAATCTTATAGAAGTTCACAAAAGAGCCTGTAAAGCAGTCGGTGATGTTTACAGCGCAATAAAAAACGGCGAAAATTTTATAACAGACGATCTTGAACTTGCATTGAGCGATATAATAGACCTGATAAAAGAAAATAATAATATTTTTCTTTTTCTCTATGGACTTGACGAAGGGAAAAATTATTTAATGTATCATTCGGTTAATGTAACATTTTACGCTCTGCTGATTGGATTGGGCCTTAAATATTCACCTGTAAAGTTAAGGGAGCTTGGCCTTGGAACTCTGCTTATAGACGCGGGCATGGCAAAGATCCCGGTATATATCACCCACAAGCAGTCATCCCTGACGGAACAGGAATTCAACCTGATAAAAACCCATCCGATACACGGATATAAATGCCTGCGTGATCTGGGTAAAGTAAAAGAATCGATAGCGCTGGTCTCGCTTCAGCATCAGGAACAGTTCGATGGGAGCGGATATCCGAGAGGATTAAAAGGCAGCATGATAAGCGAGTATGCAAGAATCGCTTCCATAGCTGATAGTTATGAAGCGCAGATAGTAAACAGAAGTTATAAGAAAAAGCAGCTCTTCTATCATGCCATGAAACAGCTCGTTGCTCAGGGGAGCAACAGGTTTGATCCTGTCATCCTCAGGGTTTTTATATCAAAAATGTCAGTTTATCCTATAGGTTCAATAGTTGAGCTTAATGATAACAGCATAGGCATTGTAATAGGTTCAACCCAGGATAAACCTCTTCGCCCTATTATTAAACTTGTTTTTGATAGTCATAGAAAAAAAATTGAAGATACCATAATATTAAGCCTTCCCGATGAACCGGCCTTTTTTATCATTAAAGTTCTCGATGAAAAAGAGGCAGGAATAAATCTCCTTGAAGTTTTGTAATATTTTCTTTCAATAATAGTCTAAAAATATTCAGCTATGTCATCAGAAAAAAGTTCCGGTTACAGGAAGGATTTCGGCGATAAAGGTGAAGAAATAGCTGCGTCTTTTCTTCAAAAGAACGGTTTCGAGATAATTATACGGAACTATCGTTTCAGCAAGGCCGGGGAAATAGATATTATTGCAAGGAAGGGGAATTTAATTATATTCGCGGAAGTAAAAAGCAGAAATTCCGGATCATACGGAGGGGCATATTATTCCATTACGGAAAAGAAGAAGCAGACAATTAAGAAGGTCGCCAGGCAATTTTTACATGTTCATCCCGCTTTTTTTTCAAAGGATATGACTTACAGATTTGACATGATAGCTGTCGATAACAACAGAGCCGAGTGGATTGAGGATATTTTCAGGTAAAATAAAAGGGAAATGAGTGGGTGTCTGCTGAATGATTATTAAATTATTGACATATTAATATAATTATTGCTTTTTTGTTGATTGTAAAATATCCGGAGCAAAAGAGATGAATAAATATAAAATGATTATTATTGTTTTTCTTCTTTCTGCCTTTGTTGTGAACCTTGAGGCTCATGCAAATCTGCATAAAGCGGATTCTTATGATTTTAACGGGCAAATAATATGCCTGAATGATGCTGACGATGAAATTCAGCCGGACGTTTATCAGGAACCTGCTCAGGAGGAGGAAGACGGCACTGCCGCAGATAATATTGATCAGCCGGAAGACATACAGCAGGAGGAAATGCTACAATCCGATGAGATATTACCGGACGATATGCCGGATGAATCTGAAACAAACTGATGCTGCCGGGATAAATATCGAGCCGGATTAATCATTAAAGGAAAACAATGGAACAGGAATTATATACACTATTATATATTTTTTTCGCAAGAATAATAGATGTGTCATTGGGCACGATAAGGATCATATTAATTTCACAGGGGCATAGAAAACTCGCGCCTGTCCTCGGTTTTATTGAGATTTTAATATGGCTGACTGCTATAGGCAAGGCTTTAAATAATTTAACCGGGATTTACAGTTACTTCGTTTATGCCGGAGGTTTTGCCGCAGGCAATTATGTCGGAATGCTTCTGGAATCGAAGTTATCGATCGGTTTTCAGTCCATTAGAATAATTACAAGTCAGAAAGTCACTGCTCTGCCGATGATGCTTAAAGACGAGGGTTTTGATATTTCCATTGTAAACGGAAGAGGCAGCAAGGGCGGAATCTTTATTATTTATACTGTTGCGCGCAAACGGCACGTAAAGAAAATAATTAATATTACTAATGAGCTGGAGCCTAACGCGTTTATAACTATTGAAAACGTACAATCCCATAGATCGGGCTTTGTCAGTAAAAAGAAAGCTTTTACTGTATTCGGTCGCGGAATAGCGAAGAAAGAATAGGATAGGGTTGTCCCCGCCTTCCGCAGGCGGGGTGGATTGCTGACAGGATTTCCCTCTTTACCCGAAATATTAATTCATGAACATATCTGTTTCAAGCAGCTTTTCCTTCTATGCTTATTGTATAATCCTTCACAGGAATATTCTTTCCGGATTTCTGCAAGGCCTGGCTTATTACATAATTTATTCCCCCGCAGCACGGGACTTCCATTTTTGCTATTGTTATTGATCTGATGTTATGGTTAGTCAGAATTGCGGTCATTTTTTCAATGTATTCGTCTATATGCGGATCGAGTTTCGGGCAGAACAATATGACTATCCTGCCATGTAAAAAATCCCTGTGAAAATCTCCGTAAGCGAATGGCACGCAATCTGCACAAATCAGGAGATCTGCATTGTCAAAATACTGCGCCTGAGGATTAAGCAGCATAAGCTGCACAGGCCACTGGCGCAGTTCTGAGGCCGCCTTTGCCTGTAACGCAGGTGTATCATTTTCCGCCTGTTCTCTTTCAATGCTTACCGGTGCTGAACCACAGCAGATGGGAGCTTCCTGACTGCACTTGTCCTCCGGGATTTTATGCCCTGGTATCCTGAAATTGTTGTCTTTCAGATATTCAATTGCTTCGTTGTACAGGCCGGTTTCTCCGTGCCCTATCAGGTGTTCCAGATGCGCTTTAATTACAGGTTCTCCCTGGCGTACGATGTTTGCGACGACGCGTTTTTCATCATAAGGCTCTGCCTCGCGTTCGAGCACAGTAATCGCGTCCTGCGGGCAGCTTCCTATGCATGCTCCAAGGCCGTCGCAGAAAAGATCGCTTACAAGCCTTGCTTTGCCTTCAATAAGCTGAAGAGCTCCCTCCGGGCAGTCCGGGAGGCAAAGCCCGCATCCATTCATTTTGTGTCGTCTATATTGATAATTTTTCGTTTCATGGCTAAGATTTTTTTATTATTTTCGATTTTTCCTTTTTAACTTCCAAAATCCGAGGTTATTTAAGAAGGGAACGCTTTTAATCTCATTGCTCTGACAAATTTGTACATTATAGCTTTATTGATATTGCTGCTTTATACACAATAAAAGTATACTCTTCCTCTCCTTTTGGGATCGGGGGTAAGGTTATTTCCCGGCCATCATTGCTTCTATATCCTCTTTTACTCCGCCTACGGGCTTAATGTCAAAGTTGTCTACAAGCACTTTAGCAACTGCAGGAGACAGAAATCCCGGCAGCGTAGGCCCCAGACGAATCCCCTTAACTCCCAAATAAAGCAAAGCCAAAAGGACAGCAACAGCTTTCTGCTCATACCACGCAATATCATATGATATCGGCAGTTCATTAATATCATTTAGCCCGAATACTTCTTTTAATTTTAAGGCAATGACCGCCAGAGAATACGAGTCATTACACTGACCGGCGTCCAGAACGCGCGGAATCCCGCCGATGTCTCCGAGCTTCAGCTTGTTGTATCTGTACTTTGCGCATCCTGCCGTAAGTATGATGGTGTCCTTCGGGAGATTTTCCGCAACCTCGGTAAAGTAGCTTCTTGTTTTCTGGCGGCCGTCGCATCCGGCCATTACCACAAAGCGCTTTACAGCTCCCGATTTCACTGCTTCCACGACTTTATCCGCAAGTTTGAATATCTGGTCATGAGCGAATCCGCCGATGATTTCCCCTGTTTCAAGTTCAACCGGAGGTCTGCATTTTTTGGACAGGTTTATAATTTCCGAAAAATCCTTCTTCCCGCCTTCCCTGCGGTCTGCAATATGTTTTACGCCGGGGTATCCGGTCATACCTGTAGTAAATATCCTGTCCTTATATGAATCCTTAAGCGGTATTATACAGTTTGTTGTCATCAATATGGGGCCGTTTAATGATTCGAAGTCCTGATTCTGGTGCCACCATGAGCCGCCGTAATTACCGACAAAATTATCGTATTTTTTGAATGCGGGATAATAATTTGCAGGGAGCATTTCGCCGTGAGTGTAAACATCCACGCCTGTGCCCCTGGTCTGCTCCAGAAGCTCCTCCATGTCCTTTAAATCATGGCCGGAAATAAGTATGCCCGGATTGCTGCGCACGCCGATATTCACTTTGGTGACCTCCGGGTTTCCGTAAGTTTCTGTGTTGGCTTTATCAAGGAGCGCCATTGTCTTAACCGCGATCTCTCCTGCTTTCATGACCCAGCTTACCATTTCATCAACCGTAAGGTCTTTTGTGGTGCTTTCGAGCGCTTCAACCAGGAAGCTGTAGATGGTGTCGTCTTCGTAGCCGAGCATCATTGCATGCTCTGCGTAGGCTCCGATTCCTTTTAATCCGAACAGTAGAACCGAGCGGAGTGAACGGACATCCTCATCCTGTATGGCTAAAAAACCGATTTCCCCGGCTTTTTTATTGAATTCGCTGATATCATTGGTATACCAGACAGCCGAATCATGCATATCCTTTGTCTGCAAGCCGCTTTTCTTTTTCAGTCTTTCGCGGATTGTCAGACCCTCTCTGATAAGGCCGGCAATCCTGTCAGTATCGAAATTTGCATTGGTTATTGTTGAGAACAGGGCTTTAATGATGAACCTGCCTGTATCTTTATCGAGACTGCCTTTCCTGGAGAGGTCTGCTCCGTAAATACCAATACCCTTTAATACGTGTAAAAGCAGATCCTGCATGTTTGCGGTTTCCTCTGTCTTTCCGCATACTCCCCGTACAGTGCATCCGGTATTTTTAGCTGTTTCCTGACATTGATAACAGAACATACTCATATTATTTCCTCCTTGTTATTATTAATAATTATTCTTTTAATACATTTATTGTAGCACATGTCTCAAAATTACTCATTGACATAAGTCAAGAAGAGTATATTTTATTAATAAAAAAAATCAAATCAAATGTTAATGTAATGGATGTCTATAAATCATTAAAAAATCTTGATCTTTTTAAGAGCCTGGACGAGCCTGCCCTGCGCGGCCTTTCGAAAAATGCTCTTTACAGAAGACTTGAACAAAAGGAAATTTTATTTAATGAAGGATTTGAGGGAAAATATTTTTATATTCTGCTTAAAGGGGCTATGCGCCTGTATAAGACCTCGTATGACGGAAAGGAGAGCACAATAAAGATAATTCATCCAGGCGAGTTTTTCGCAGAAGCAATTCTTTTCGGCAGAAAGGAATATCCCGTGAGTGCGGCTGCAGTAGAGATGTCCGAAGTAATTGCGATTCACAGGGAATCTTTCTGGAAGATGATGGATAATCCCGGGTCCAGAGATATTTTTGTGGGCGCCTTATTTGAGAAGCTGAGATTTCTGGCTGAACAGATACATTATCTTTCCTCGCATGATGTTGAAGACAGGTTCTTCAGATTTATAATTAATAATTACGGGAAGAAATATTATTATAATATTACTATACCTAAAAAAGATATTGCTTCAGCCATAGGCACCATACCTGAAACATTTTCCAGGCTTATTTTAAGGCTCACAAAGACCGGGCTCATTGCATGGAAGCAGGATAGTCTGATAATAAAAGACGGGTTCTGGGAGAATAATTATTCAGAGTAGGGGCGATTCATGAATCGTCCCTACTCCGGCAAGCTTATTTTAAGAATTCTTTAATTTTTGTATATTTTTCGATCATCTGGGAAAGCGTCTGCATTTTTTCAGTATCGTTCTTTGTAAGCAGAGCTTCCATGTCATCGATAGTCTTTGCTGTTTTAAAAGTGTCCATTGCCACAAGAAGAAGCGGTACGCCGCGCTCTTTTGCCCTGGATACTATATTCTGCGGCGGAACAATATCATTCGTAAGGATAATGCCTATTGTATCCCGTTCGAGAGCGGCAAGTATCATGTCGCCTCTGTCCCCGGCTGTTATCATAAGCTGATTTTCCCTGTTAAGAGCAGGACTGCTGAAGAGCGGATTCTTGCTCGGATCGGCAGTCGACATTGCTCCTATGATGATATTCTTTACAACGTTTTTGAAATTTTCCTCTCCGGCAAGAACCCTTGCCAGAAGTTTCTCTGCAAGGAACTCAATAGTAAAGTATGTCAGCTGATCCTTGTATGGAATAATGCCGAGTATTTCAATCCCCATTTCTTTAATAACAGGTACGTATGTGTTATTAAAAGCATCTTCATCATTCACTTTATTAATTATAACTCCGGCAAAATTTATATCACTTGTCAGTATGTATTTTTTAATAAATTTAATATCGTCGAGAATGGCGTCGCTGTCTCCGCTCACGACAATCACCAGCTTGCCGTCAATGTATTTGGCCATGGATATTGCATCCAGATTGAGATATGTTCCGGATGTGAGATCCCTGCCGCTTTCAATAAACAATACATCATTGCTGCCTCCGATATCATCGACAATTACCGAAAGCGCTTTCTTAATGCCTTCTTCGTCAAACATGTATCTTAGTTTGGAATGGTCAAAGCCGAGAGTGATCTTTTCGTGGCGTGTCTCAAACTCCGCTTCGCGGCCCAGAAGATTTACCATCAGGCTGGCATCGTAATCCCAGCTCTTTTTTCTGCGGTAGATCAGTCTGTCTCCCAGTGGTTTGGCATAAGCAAATTTTTTATTCTTAATTGAAGACGTTATACCGGCTATTATGCTTGTTTTGCCTGCATTGCCTCTGATAGAAGAAACGATGATTTTGTTCATTGGGGCTCCCCCTTGTGTTTATTTATTAAAATTCTCGCATCAACAGCCTTAAGGCCGCTTTTTATATTGTATACAACAACGGGATTAATTTCTATATCCGTAATCCTTCCGCATTTTTTAATAATGGAACCGATTTTAATTATTGTGTCGATAACCGATTCTATATCCTTCTTCTCTTCTCCCCTGGCGCCTAGAAGCAGGGGATAAGATCTAATCTCTTCAAGCATGGAAAGCGCTGTTCCGCGGTTTATGGGCAGGGCTCTGAACGAAATGTCCTTCATTATTTCTACATAAATGCCGCCAAGTCCGCACATGACTATGGGCCCGAATGACGGGTCTCTTCTTGCTCCTATTATGAGTTCAACGCCCTTTTTGACCATCTCCGCAACTTCAATGCCTTCTATTACCGCGTTCGGCTTATAAGACTTGCATTTATGCATTATGGCTTCATAGGCATCGACGATTTCCTTGCGGTTGTCAAGGTCAAGCAGAACCCCGCCTACATCGCTTTTATGCAGTATATCTTTTGATACAACCTTCATGACAACCGGATATCCGATCTCTTCGGCAAATTTTACTGCTTCATTTATATTATGAGCAATTCTGCTGGAAGGAATCGTAATGTCCGCAGCCTTCATTACAGCAGCTCCTTCGTTAGCGAGAAGAAAAGTGCGCCCGTCTTTAATAGCGCCGTCTATAATTTTATTGATTGCCTTCAGGTCAATGTCGTATTCATCGATTTTGCGGGATATTTCCTCCATATATTTGTAGTATTTATAGTATGCTCCAATGCACGAAACCGCCTGCTCCACGTCGTTAAATACCGGAATATTTCCGTTTCTCAGCAGTGAAATTGCGCCCTCAACCTGCTCCCCGCCTACCAGCGCGTAAGTGATGGGTTTACCTGCTTCCTGATGTTTTGCATGCGTATCGATTATCATTTTAGACAGGTTTTCGGAATTAAATACCGCGGTTTCGCAGTAAAGCCCGATAGCTGAACCTATATCCCTGGACTCTGCACTTACGGACAGGGCGCGTGTGTAGTCTTCCGCGTTTGCCCCGCCGGAAATATCTATGGGGTTCTTAGTAGATCCGAAGGACGGCGTAACAGCTTCGTAAGCGCTCTTTAAAGAAGCCTGGTCATCGTATAGTGCAATCCCGTATTTTTCACATGCGTCGGTTGCCAGAACTCCTATGCCGCCGCCGTTAGTCACTATTACACTTTGATAGCTTTTCGGAGCCGGGCTTGATGCCAGGAATTTGCACCAGTTGAAGGCTTCTTCAAGGGTTTCCGCCCTGAGCACGCCGCATTGTTTCATGACCGCGTCGAATATGGCATCCGAGCCTGCGAGAGACCCTGTGTGTGAGGCTGCAGCCTGTGCGCCCCTTTTGGATTTTCCGGATTTGATGACCACAACTGGCTTATTTTCTGCTGCGGTCTTAAGCGTTTCGACCAGCCTTTCGCCGTTTTTAACGCCTTCTATATATATAAGAATTACTTTTGTATTTTCGCTGTCAATAAGGTATTCAAGGAGGTCTGCTTCGTCAACATCGCATTTGTTGCCTATGGATATAATTGCGGAAAGGCCTATGTTGGCTACAGCTGTTTTCCCAATCATTGCAATACCGAGAGCTCCGCTTTGCGTGAGTATTGCAACATTGCCCGGATTTATTTTACTTGCTGAGAATGTAGAGTTGAGAGATGCGGCTGAAGAGTAAAGGCCGAACATGTTAGGGCCTACAATGCGCGTTCCCGCATTCTTTGCAATTTTTGCGATCTCGTTTTCTTCCCTGGTATTGCCTATCTCGGAAAAGCCTGAGGTGATTATCTGAACGAATTTTACTTTTTTTGCAGCACAGCTTTTTACTGCTTCCTTTACAAGTTTTGCAGGAATTACTATTGAAGCGCAGTCAATGGAATCTTTAATATCCTTTATGTCTTTAAAAACCTTATGACCGTCAATATCGCCGCCTTTTGGGCTTATGGGAAAAACTTTGCCTTTGTACCCGCCTGAAATTATATTATTAAATACTGTATATCCGATTTTGCTTTTATCCTGCGAAGCACCTATTACTGCAATGCTTTCGGGTTCGAACAGGCGTTTAATATCATTTCTGCTTGTTTTGTCCATTATACACTCCGGAAGTCGTATTTATACGTTATCTCAATTAATGCTAATCGTTCTAACCGGATAAATCAATAATTAAAAAAGACTGTTAAAAAATCAATAAGGTTTTTAATAAAAATTAGGATAAAGGCGGGAGGATTTTAAAGGGCATTTTGCTATCCAGGACTATCATGTTGAACTGCAGAGCGGTCTGATTCTGTGTTTCGGCTTATATTCGAAGCTGAAACGGAGGGGAAGATACGCTTATTGCCGTTAGGATATATCCGGAAGCGGGATATTTTTTTAACTCCCGGGTTTGATACAGCAGAGGCTCTTTTTGTCATGTATTGCGATATATACAGATTATAACCGCTCATTTGCAGGTAACGCGCCTTTCTGATGAATATGTATTTTTCATCCTGAGCCATTGATTGCCATGATTTTACTGCACCTGCAAAAGTTCGCCGACAAGCTTTCTGAGCTTCTGTGTCCGGATTCCGCGGTATTACATGCGAGCGTACGCATTGCCTGCCATGCCTGCTGTAGAACACAACACCGCCCATGCGCCCGCTGATTGATGTAATAATAGGATTTAGTGCTGCTGTTGCCATACTTATTCTCTTCGATATTTTATAATTATATTAGAGGAAAATAATTATTACCCTCTACCTATATATACACAAACACCTTACAATTAAACTGGGAAAATATTTAAAAATTATTAAAAATGCAGATATTTCTAATAATATCTGATAAATGCCGGTGTTTAGATATGAATTTTTGAACAGATAGTGAGAAATTTATATCATTCAAATATAAACAATTTATTTCATTTTTTCCATAATTTGTAGTAATAAAATATAAAAATTTATTGACATATATTTTTTATAAATATTAGACTTATTGCAAAATTAAGAAATAATAGGAAATTCCCTCCCCCGCCTACGGCGGGTGAGGGAATTTCCTATTATTTCTCGTATGTTATATTGGGTTATGCAATAACTCTAATTATTTTATCATTACATTTATTATTAAAATATATTTATTTTCAATATAAAGTTGATAAACTTAATTGTTTTTCAATTATAACTTACCTTGTTTGTCATCACTCCAATTGTGGAATTCTAATTTAGCCGGAGACGCTAAGACACAAAATTATCAATAACCGGTTTCGATTAAAGATATTCAGAATATCTTTAAATATTTATGGCCATTTTTCCGCCATTAGGGCGGAAAATTTTCACCCGTTTGGACACGGCATTATACAGGGGCACGGCTTGCAGTGCCCCTGCGGAATACAAAATGATGATCAAAAAATAAAAATGTCAACCGGCATTGTCAGTAAAGAATATGGATATATTAACCGTCGTTCTATTCGTTTAAAGGGATTTGATTATTCGTTGTCGGGTGCGTATTTTATTACAATATGTACGCAAAATCGGGAATGCATGTTCGGGGAGATTGTGAATAACGAAATGCGATTAAACGAATATGGAAAAACTGCAAACAAATGCTGGACAGAAATACCGAAACATTTCCCGAATATTGAATTGGATGAATTTGTTGTTATGCCGAATCATTTACATGGTATAATTGTAATAAATGAAACAATATCCGTAGGGGCAGGGCTTGCCCCTGCCCAATCATTACCAATTGCCCCTGTCCTGAATGATAAAAACAACGATGTGACAGCGGATACAGATAAGACAGATAATGTATATAACAATAGGGCGGGCGTTATTGATAGAAATAGGGCAACAGTTATTGATAACAATAGGGCAACCGCAAGGGTTGCCCCTACGGGCGGCAAAACGTTTTTATAATTAAATATATTAAATTATTCAGGAGGTCGTTTTATGAAAAACAAAATCCGTTTGTTTGTTTCATTCGTTTTTTCTGTTTGTTTATTTTTTGGTTTTAACAGCAATTCAATCGCAAACGTTGGCCCGGACGGGTCGTTCAATTACAGCATTCCTATTGAACTGCCGCAGGGAACCGCAGGCTGCGCGCCTTCGCTTGCCCTTGTCTACAATTCGAACGCGGGCAACGGAATGCTCGGCATGGGCTGGGACATCGCAGGCCTTGGGGCAATTACGCGGGATACCAGTTATCCTGTCGATTATAATCCCGCTAATGCAAATGGTCCCGATCATTTTGTGGGCCCGGGCGGTCGATTAGTTGACACAGGCACAACCGATCCTGCCGGAAATGAAGTATACCATTACGAGAACGAAAGCTTCTGCCGTGTTTCGTATGTCGGCACACAGGGAGACGGTCCGAGCTACTGGATAGAGACAAAACCGGACGGCACAAAGTACTATTACGGATACACCCTGGCTGACGGAAATGATATTGAACTATACTCAAAAGTTTGGGCAGAAGGTAAAACATACAGCGGCGAGGACTGCGTACGCGCATGGGCGCTCTCAAAGGTTGAAGACCTCCACGGGAATTATTATTCCGTTGAATATTTAGACTCTACGCAAAACACTGGCGAGTATTATCCGTATAAAATAACATATACTGAAAACCTTGGATTCCCGCTCAGCGACAAGCGTACTGTTGAATTTGACTATGAGGACAGAAGCGATTTCTATGCAACTTATACTTTCGGGTGCTCTGTGCAAATAAAAAAACGTTTAGAATATATTTATGTAAAGCTCGATGGCTCAACTGTTCGTACTTATGAACTTGATTATGACAATCTCGGCACAACAGGCGGGAGCAGGCTTGTCAGCGTTGCAGATAGTTGGAGCGAGAATGGGATGTGGGAGTTTGGGTTGAAAAGTAATAACACAGATTTTTATTTAGCAGCTACGAGTAGCACGCCTTTTGCTGATCCGAATTGGAATTCTGGTTTAAGATCTTTTCAAATGGATGTAAACGGTGATGGCAAAGGTGATCTGGTAATGCGTTACAGCAGTGGGGAGATGGCAACATATTTATCAAACGG
>JAFGSG010000114.1 GCA_016934735.1 Spirochaetota bacterium
ATTTTGACGCTGTAAGCGGCAAAATCACTCAATGAGCATTTTTGAGACAGCTCCCTACTCAATAAAATGAGTTATGAAACAACTCTATTAATTAAAATGAAACATATTTTGAGATAACTTGTAATTTAATTAAGACAAACGTTTGCTGATTTCAAATTACTGGAGAATTAATGAACTCGTTCGATTTATTAAAAAAGCATTATGAAAACCGCAGCATGGCTGCCATGGAATGGAAATTAAAAGGAAGGAAAGTCGTAGGCTATATCGGGGATGACGTGCCTGAAGAAATGATAATTGCCGCGGGCTTCCTGCCGGTAAGAATGTGCGGGGATCCCGGCAGCGATATGGCGGAAGCTGATAAATTTTCCGAAAGCTTCTACGATCCGTCCGTACGTTCAATACTGAATATGCTGCTAACTGACAAATATAACTTCCTTGATTATATTATATTTTCACATTCCAACGATGCTGTTCTTAAACTCTATCATCAATTATGGTGGATAAACAACCTTAATCCTGATATTTCCTTTCCACCTGTACATCTTTTTGACATACTTCATACAAAATATTTAACAACAGGCCTTTATGTTCGCGGGGAAGTGCAAAAACTAAAAACTAAGCTTGAAGAATGGTCCGGTAAAACAATAAGCAATGAAATGCTTTCGGAATCAATTGCACTCGTAAACGGGAACAGAAACCTGCTTAAAAAAATCGAAAAACTGCGTTTTGTTGAACCAGCTTTGATTTCAGGCACAGACGCTCTTCAAATCATCGGATCATCCATGTTCATGCATAAACAGGACCATAGCAGACTTTTGGAGCAATTTTTAAATCTGCCGGATCAACTCTCCGCTAAAAAAGGGATTAGACTGCACATAGAAGGTAGCGATATCGATAACAACGAATTTTACAACATCATTGAATCCTGCGGAGCGGTTATTGTAAACGAAAGAAACAGCTGGGGCAATACATATTTTCAGGACAATGTGGATGAATCCTGCGATCCGCTTGAAGCCATTGCAGAAAGATATCACTTAAGGCCGTCAAGGTATAGAATACAATCACTGGAAGAAACGGCGTTATATTGTCTGCACAGTACAACAGTAGCCAAGGCGCAGGGAACAATATTTTTTCTGACTGAAGGAGATCCTGCCCCCACATGGGATGTTCCGGGCCAGAAAAAAGCGCTGGAAGAAAATAATATCCCAGCGCATAATCTCAACAACCAAAAATATTTTATTAACGATATAGATAGAACAGTAATCAAGACAGAAGTTAAAAATTTTTTAAAAAGTATTAAAAATATATAAAGTATGAAAAAAATAAAAAATACAAATAAACAGACAAACCCTGGACATAAAAGAAGCGTTAAGCAACTGAAGGTTTCGGCTATAACATCTGAATATCAGAAGGAATGGTTTCGAAACACCCGCAAAAGACTTGCAGCCGGCGAGCCCTTCTGTCTTGCCAATGCCGACACCCCGCATGAAATTTTTCTGACAATGGATGATATTCCGTTTGTCGCAACTCAATGGTGGTCCGCAATTATTTCCGCCAAACAAATGTCCGCTTATTACTTTGATAAAATGAACGAAGAGGGCTATCAAAAAAATATCTGCCGGTACTGCACACTGCCGCTTGCATGTGCAATGGATCATCATCCTGTAAAAGCTCCATGGGGAGGCTTGCCAAATCCCACTCTTATTCTTGCGCAACTGTCATGCGATGAACAGACAAAAATATTCGAGCAAATGGCACATGAGTACAACTGCAAATTTTTTGCTTTGGAGTATCCGGCCCCCGCGCCTAACTATCCACGCTGGTGGGAAAAAGTCGAAAACGACTGGGAAGAAGTAATAGGCGCACAGGCTCTGGATCTGAGGGTGGAGGAACTGAAAGAGCTTATCAGATTTCTGGAAACTACAACTGCAAGGACATTCAGCTACAAAAAATTCGGAGAAATAATGGAGTTGGAAAATCAGCAGGAGGAATATTTAAAAAAAATCCGCGATTTGCTGGCAAAAGTGCGCCCCTGCCCTGTCGGCCTGCCGGATCAATTGGCAACTACGATGAACCTGCAATGGCACCGCGGGACGCAGTGGGGGCTGGATCATGCCAAAATGTTTTACGAAGAGATAAAAAATAAAGCGGACAAAGGCGATTCTGTCTGTAAAAACGAAAAGATCAGGCTTATGTGGATCGGCAGAGGACTATGGCACAACACCGCATTTTATCAATACTTCGAGAAACAATACGGCGCAGTTTTCACGAATTCAATGTATCTATCCATTGCCGCAGACGGGTATATCCGTAATCCGCGAGGAGACTATCTGCGTGCTCTGGCAAGCCGCCATATGTTCATGGGATATTGTCTGCGCGACCCGGAATGGCAGCTGAAAGAAGCGTTAAACTACGGGGTTGACGGCGCAATAATGATTGTAGCCAGCAACTGCATTGATTCGGTTGGAAATATGTTCATAAGCATGACATTAGAAAAAGCAGGGATCCCGGTTTTACCTATATACGCTGATGCGGTTGACGCAAGGGAATGGGATGATGAGAGTATAAAAGCTCTGGTTTCAAAATTCATTGAGGAAAGATGCATAGGCTCGAAATAATACCCTCAGATGCCGGATGTTTTTATAACCGCAGTTATTTGTCTTTAAAGCTTTATCATCTAAGAATCATTTTATTTATGGAGGAACACCATGCTGAATTATAAAGTATTAGACCTCACTGATGAAAAAGGTTTTTTATGCGGTAAGATATTAGGCGACCTCGGCGCAGACGTAATCAAAATTGAAAAACCAGGCGGAGACCTTTCCAGGAATATCGGCCCTTATTACAACAATACAGCTGATCCGGAAAAAAGCCTTTACTGGTTTGCCTTTAACAGCAGCAAGCGGAGTATTACACTAAACATTGAAGATAGCGAGGGATACGAAATATTTAAAAAACTATGCAGCAATGCGGATATTTTACTCGAGTCTTTCAAGCCTGGATATATGAATAATCTTGGATTAGGTTATAAAGAGTTAAGTGTTATCAATCCCAGGCTGATAATGACATCGATCACTCCATTCGGCCAGACCGGCTTATATAAAGATTATAAAGCTTCTGATATTACTCTTCTTGCAATGAGCGGGCTGCTGAGCATCAATGGAGAAAGTGACAGGCCTCCTCTGCGTATGTGCTTTGACCAGTCCTATTATTTAGGATGCGCACATGCAGTCACAGGAACTCTCCTTGCTTTACATTGCAGACATAATACAGGCAAAGGCCAGCATGTGGATGCTTCGATCTATGAATCGGTAGTACGCTGCAACTATCGCGAACCTTTTCGCTGGGAATGGGAAAAGGCAAAAACCCCGCGTATGGGCAATTTCTTTGCAAGAGGCGGCAAAGGATACCGGCAGCTATGGCCATCCAAAGACGGATATGTGACATGGGTGATAATGATGGAAAACGCGAAACCTGTCAGAGCATGGGTAGACTGGATGAAGGAGGAAGGTAAATCCGGAAGATGGGCGGAGATAAACTGGGATGAAGTTACATCATTTCTAAAATGGGCTCCGGAAGACATACAGGCTATACAGGACTCGATAGCTGAATTTATTCTATCGCATACAACCAAAGAACTGGAAGCCGGGTCCATAAAGCGCGGGCTTTTGCTCTCTCCTGCAAACAGCGTGGAATTTGTTGCCGCAGATGAACAGCTTGCAAAAAGAAATTTCTGGAAAGATATTGAACACAGGGAGCTCAATACTACAATTACATATCCGCGTTTTACATATTTATCCAGCGAGGGATGCAACGAAATCCGTTTTCGCGCTCCTCTTGCAGGTGAACACAACACGGAAATTTACGCAAAAGAATTAGGATTTTCAGATAAGACAATATTATCCCTGCAAAAACGCGGAATAATTTAGAATAAAAATTCAACCTTATATCAATATTAAGGAGACAGCGGATTATGGCAAATCAATATGCACTTGAAGGAATAAATGTTCTTGATTTCAGCTGGGCTGGAGCAGGCCCGTTCGCAACAAAATTTCTAGCTGACTTCGGCGCCCAGGTTATTAAAGTTGAATCGAAAAAACGTCCGGATATAGGTCGAATGACTCCGCCTTTTAAAAACAATTTGCGCCACCCTGACGCGAGCGCATTGTTTATACATACAAACACAAATAAGCTAAGCATTTCCCTCAACCTCCGGCATCCGAAAGGCATCGAGATAATTAAAAAGCTTGTAGAAATATCCGATCTTGTTATGGAAAATTTTACACCAGGAGTTATGGGACGGCTCGGGCTTACATATGACGTTCTAAAAAAAATTAAGCCTGATATTATTATGGCAAGCTCTAGTATATACGGACAGACAGGCCCGAAATCGCAGCTAAGCGGTTTCGGCAATACCGGCTGCGCAATATCCGGACATTACATGCTGACCGGCTGGCCTGATCGTGAGCCTGTTACTCCCGGCATTGCGTATGCAGATGTTGTTCAGCCTATCTTTACAAGCATCGCCATACTGGCAGCTCTGGACTACCGCAGGAGCACAGGCAAAGGCCAGTATATCGACACCACACAGGTCGAAACCATGGTGCACTTCATTTCTCCTGCCATGCTCGACTATTTTGCAAATGGGCATATAGAAACGCGAATGGGCAACCGCAGTACTTACGCATGCCCGCACGGTGTCTTTCCATGCAGGGGAGAAGACCGCTGGTGCGCAATAGCAGTGTTTAACGAAAATGAATGGAAAAATCTCTGCGATGTAATGGGTAATCCGGACTGGTGCAGCCAACAAAAATTTTCTTCATTAACCTTAAGGCAGGAACATGAAGACGAGCTTGAATCTCTGATCAGCAAATGGACAATCAGATTTGAACGCGATGAACTTGCATCAATGCTTCAGCAGGCAGGAATAACTTCCGGCTCCGTCCAGGACGGGCAGGATCTTCTCGATGATGCGCATTTGGCCGAAAGGCAGAGTTTTATTAAGCTCACACATCCGGTCATCGGCGAGTGCAATCATCCTACACAGCCCGTGAAGCTTTCTGGTTATACTCCGCAAATGAGAACAGCTCCATGTCTGGGCGAGCATAACGAATATGTTTACAAAGAACTTCTTGGCATTCCTGAAGATGAGTATAACGCGCTTTTGAGCGAAGGAGTTTTTGAATAATCCGCTGAAGCATAGAGATTAACAATGAATTAACTTTTAGAAAATGTAAAAATTCTGGACATGTCGAGGATGCTTCCATGCCCGTATTGTATATTGATGCCAGCAGACATGGGTGCCGACATCATCCGGGTAGAACAGCCATGAACGCCGCGTTTCTTTCTGATTTACACTAAGCTATTAAAATAACAAACAGTAAATTCAATTGACTTTTCAGCAGATCTATGCTATAGTTAAAAACAACATTTTAATATTACTACTGAAGGAGGGCAAAATTATGTACTTTATGAATATTTGTACATGGCCGCCGGAAGAGGAAAAAAATGTAGAAAAACGGAGAGCTAAATGGAAATGGCCAAAAGGCGTAAAAGTGATTTATGAATTCATTGATCTCCAGGGATGCCGCGCCTTTAACGTCATAGATACTGATGCAAAGGGATTAATCGCCAGCAGACAGCCATGGATTGATATTGTTGATCTCGAGACGTTTCCTGTGTATCCTTTTGGAGAAAGTAAAAATCTGCTGAAAAATTGAATCCAGAAGTATCCAAGGCGAACGCCCCTGCTTCTGCGTGCGCAATTGCAGATCCATACTATGCCCCTGCCCCGACGAACGTTTTTGATTCTGCGTTCGCCTTTGTTAACCCGCGCTATTTTACTGTTTCGCTTCTTTCTGTTTTCTAACGCATCTCAGCTTCTGTCTCCGGGTATCCTTCTGCAGAATTTTATTTCTATTTAGGAAAACGACAAAATATAGTTGAACTTTGAATAAATATCTGATGTTATTTATTAACAATAAAAAAAAAGAATGTATGAAAAAAAATATATCAGTTATCCCGTTCTTGCGTAAAAATTTATTCATCAGCATTATAGTTCTTTTATTGTCCGCATCCATACCCGGCCTTCATCCGCAATCATACGGGGAAACGAACAAACAAAAGATTTATATTATCCCTGTTTCAGGCGATATTGATCCGGCAATGGCTTCTTTTATCAAAAGGTCAGTGAAAGGACTGCCGAAAGAAAAGGATACTGTTGTAGTCTTCGAAATGGACACATTCGGAGGCCGCGTTGATTCCGCGCTTGAGATTGTTGATTCTATTACAGGCATGCGAAACGCGAAGACCATAGCATATATTAAAACAAACGCCATTTCGGCAGGCGCTTTGATTTCACTAGCGTGCAAATCAACAGCAATGAATGAGAATACAACCATCGGGGACTGTGCGCCTATCGCGTATTCGGCCGAAGGACCGCAGATGCTTGATGAAAAGCACCAATCTCCGCTCAGAGCGAAATTCCGCGCTCTTGCCAGGCTTAATGGATATCCCTCAGCACTTGCAGAATCGATGGTCTCAATTGATATGGAAGTTTACAGAATAGAAATTGATAATAAAATAATCTACATGGATTCTATCGAATACAATGACCTGAGCGACGCTAAAAAAAAGAGAATTAAATTAAAAAGAACCGTTATAGCCCAGGGCCAGCTCCTTACGATGGATAATACGGAAGCGCAGGAGCTGGGCTTCTCAATGTTCACTGTCGCAGGTCTGGAAGATATGCTATTAAAAATGAATATAAAGGATTACGAGCTTGTCAGTATTGAAAAAAGCTGGTCGGAACTGCTGGTTTCTTTTCTGCTGCTTATCACCCCGATATTGCTTCTGGTCGGGATGGGTGCAATATATACGGAGCTGAAATCGCCGGGGTTCGGCATTCCGGGTATTATCGGCATAGTATGCCTGGCCCTTGCATTCGGGAGCCAGTACATGGTCGGTCTTGCCGATTATACGGATCTTCTTATCATTGCAGCAGGCATTGTTCTTGTCGGCATTGAAATCTTCGTACTGCCCGGATTCGGAATAGCGGGCATACTGGGATTTCTGTTTATTGTCGCGGGCATGATACTCGCTTTGCAGGATTTTACTCTGCCGGACCCTTCCGCTCCCTGGGAAATGGATATTCTCATAAAAAACACGATAACAGTGTTCGGCTCATTATTCTTATCATTCTTTGTAATGTTTTTTACGTTGCGCTATCTGATCACGCGCATAGCAACTTCTGCAGGGCCGTATCTCAGCACGTCATTAAGCAAATCACATGCCGATTCAATGGAAGTGCTGAAGGCAAAGGTAAACGATGCCGGAATCGCAGCCACTTCCCTTCGTCCTTCAGGGAAAATGAAAATCGGCGATAATGTGTTTGACGTAATAGCAGAAGGCGAATACATGGAAAAGGGCACGCCGATAAAAATAACGCAGATTAAAGGCAATCGGATAATTATATCAAAACAGGATAGTTAAAATGTACACCGGTCTTATATTTCCGCTGATCCTTCAGCTGGCAGGAGTAATTGTCATTATTGCAGAGATCATACTTCCGTCAGGCGGCATACTTACCATACTTGCAGTCGGCATTTTTGGTTTTTCACTTTACAAGGTCTTCACATCAGTATCGCTGTCCGCAGGCCTTGTCTTTGTTATCGCGGACATAATTATCATACCTGTCATTGTTTATATCGGTCTTAAGCTTCTTGCTAAATCCCCGTTTACATTAACGAAAACTCTTGCAAAAGAAGAAGGCGTTTCTTCACAGTCTCCCGAACTCTCAAAATATCCCGGTATGGAAGGTACGGCGGTTACTGACCTGCGTCCGTCCGGCATAGCTATGATAAACGGCCAGAGGCTGGATGTAGTAACCCGCGGAGAATATATAGAAAAATCCGGCAGCATTATTGTCCAGGCTGTAACCGGTAATCAAATAATAGTAACAAAAAAATAAAAGGAGAAAAGATATGAATCTGCAGAACATCTTACTTATTGTAATTGTACTGGCTGTAATTATCCTGTTATTTGTAATAGGAGCATCGGTTAAACTCTGGCTTCAGGCTCTTGTTTCCGGAGCGAAAGTCGGACTTTTAAACATAGTGTTTATGCGGTTCAGGAAGGTTCCGCCGAAATTAATCGTTGAATCCAAAATTATGGCCGTAAAAGCCGGACTTGCTATTTCGACCAATGATCTTGAATCCCATTTCCTCGCAGGCGGCAATGTAACACGAGTTGTAAAAGCCCTGATTGCAGCCGACAAGGCAAACATAGAGCTTAATTTCAATCGGGCCGCAGCAATCGACCTCGCCGGCCGGAATGTGCTTGAGGCAGTGCAGATGAGCGTAAATCCAAAGGTAATTGAAACGCCGAAGATAGCGGCAATGGCAAAGGACGGCATTCAGTTAAGGGCCATATCACGCGTTACTGTGCGCGCAAATATTGACAGGCTTGTCGGAGGAGCAGGTGAAGAGACTGTTCTCGCCAGAGTCGGCGAAGGCATTGTGTCTACGATAGGTTCTTCCAGCAACCACAAGTCAGTGCTTGAGAATCCGGATTCTATATCAAAGACAGTATTATCCAAGGGGCTTGATTCCGGAACTGCTTTCGAAATACTTTCCATTGACATAGCTGACGTGGATGTCGGAAGAAACATAGGCGCTGAACTTGAAACCGACCGCGCAGAAGCAGACAAAAAAATAGCGCAGGCAAAAGCCGAGGAACGCCGCGCAATGGCCTTTGCAGCAGAACAGGAAATGAAAGCAAAGGTTGAAGAAATGCGCGCCAAGGTGGTGGAAGCTGAAGCGCAGGTTCCCCTTGCCATAGCTGACGCTTTCAGAAAGGGCAACTTAGGCATAATGGATTATTATAAAATGAAAAACATAATGGCTGATACGGATATGAGACAAAAAATCGGATCCAAAGACACGGATAGTACTGAAAAATAAAAATTATTCAGATTCTGTTCCGGTATTTGGTTAGCATCATAGAACAGGGCGCCGCGGCCTCTTGTTCCATGGTATTTTTAAATAAACTCAGAAGGCTGCTTTTATCCGGTTTTCCATTTGTTTCAATATGGCCCGGCAGATCAGCGGAGAAAAATTATGGACTCAATAAACATGAAATACATAATTCTTGGAATAGTCTTTGTTTTATTCTTATTAATAAAACGAACCATGAATCAGAAGATAAGAGAAGCTCAAGAAAAGCTGGAACAGGAAGCGTTAAATAAAAAGGCACCTGAAACATATGAAGATATTAAAAATACCGGTCAATATGACGATCAGATTGACCGCGATATGGAAATGGAATATTCATATCCGGAAGAAGTGGATTTGCCGGAATATGCCGGAAGAGACATCAAGCTAGTTAAGGAAGAACTGAGACAGGATTTCACGGAAGAAGAAGATGATTCCGAGGACAGTCAAAACGGAATTGATAATAATTTTGATGATGCAAAAATGCATACAGAATATGCATATCGTCAGGAGCCGGCTTTTAAAGAATACATTGAAAGGGACAGCCAATGGAGGGAGGAAGAGCCGAAGAGGGAATTCCGTGAAGAAAAATATTCAGATGACACCGAAAAAGAGATTCATAATAATATAAAAATAATTTTACCAGACAAAAAAAAATCAGAGGCAAAACAGAAGACTATAACAAAAAATGGAATAACTCCCGGAAAAATGCAGGCCCGTAATAAATTAAATCCAGGCATAGAAGACCTGCGCAATGCGATAATATGGTCAGAAATACTCGCCCCTCCTTTAAGCGAGCGCGATAATTAATTTCTTATAAAATTATTTTATAAATAATATGCTCACCCTTAATAAGATAAAAAAAGCATACGGAACTTTTAATAATAACGGTACTTTCAACTCTTTCATACTATTCACGGGATACATGACTACCGTTACAAAAAAAAGAGGCCACAGATAATGCTGGATTTGTTCGATGAATGGAAATTCATAGCCGGACTCGGAATTTTCTTGTTCGGCATGTTCATGATGGAAGAATCAATCAAATTGCTTGCAGGGCGTTCTTTTAAGTCATTGATCCGCCGGTATACCGGAACGCGAATCAAAGGATTGTTAACCGGATTTATCAGCACAGCCATACTGCAGAGCAGTTCAGCTGTTTCTCTGATGGTTCTGGCCTTTGTAGGTGCAGGACTCATGTCTTTTGCCAATGCAATCGCAGTAATCATGGGTGCAAAGGTAGGTACAACTCTCACAGCCTGGATCGTAGTTATATTCGGATTCAGCTTCAAGATAGACGCCTTCGCGCTGCCGATGATCGGCATCGGCGGTCTCGGCCTGATATTTCTTTCCGGTTCCGTTCGTTACGTCAATATCAGTAAGCTGATCGCTGCATTCGGTTTTCTTTTCCTCGGACTGGATTTTATGAAAACCAGCGTTGAAGGCCTTGCCGCTCAAATTGACCCGGCTTTTTTTCCGGATCTTGGACTTTGGGTTTACGCATTTGCCGGAATAGTCTTAACAGCAGTTATGCAATCCAGTTCCGCAACTATTGCTGTAATACTTACCGCGCTGTTTTCAAATATTATAAATTTCGGGCAGGGAGCTGCAATGGTGATCGGGGCCAATATCGGCACTACTGTGACCATTTTAATGGGCTCCATTGGGGGCATTCCGGCCAAAAAAAGAACTGCCTTAAGCTCGCTCTTATTCACTGTGGGAACCTCTTTAATTACCTGGCCGTTCCTTCCCCTTTTATTTTGGATAATACGGGATGTTTTCGGACTTTCCGGAAATCCCGTACTCGGGATTGCTGCTTTCCACACACAATTCAACATTATCGGTGTTCTAATTTTTTCTCCATTGATTCCGCGGCTTTCCGGCATTCTTGAACGGCTCTTCCCGGAAAAGCGCACTGTACTGACCCGCTTTATTCAGAATACCAATGTCCAGGTTCCTGAAGCGGCGATCCCCGCTCTGCGCAAAGAAATTTTGCACCAACTATCGTTATCAATTGCATATATCAGCCGAAAATACAGGCTTCATCCGGCAAATAACCGGGTGGCCGGAATAACCGCCCATGTACCTCTGCCTGCCGATACTCTCTCTTATAAAGACATGGAAGGTTTACACGCGGAAATATTTGCTTTTTATGCCAGGCTGCATGCATATGAAATTAATCAGCAGGAAGCCGTGCAGTTGGAATCGCTGATACGATCCAGCCGTAGCATCATGAATGCAACACAGAACCTTTATGAGTTGCTATACGAGATTGAAGATATCGGCAGGGACGACCATCCGTTCATGGCTGACGTGTATCTGAATTTCAGGAACCGCCTGAAACTCCTGTGTGATACTGCTGAGAAAGTAAGCATATCATATGATGATACAGCGATGCCGGATATGTTAGCTGGCTTTTTCAAGTCAGTTGAAGATATGGACAGGCAGTTCATTCAATCCTGTGCAAAGGCGGTCTCCACAGGAACCATACTCGAAAACGAAGTCACCCGGCTGCTCATGGCAAACAGACTTTTTACACAATCCTGCCGGATGCTTGTTCTAAGTATGCAAACCCTGACGAAAGAATTAACAAAATAAATTGAAATAATTCATATATGAACAAGTCAAGTTGATTTCTATAAATAAAAACATGATCCCGAAAAATATAGAACGCAGAATACGACAGCATATACAGGCAAAGAAGCATGATTTTTTTGCTGTTGTTCAGCCCGGTTTTGAAGATACCGCTCTGCGGGAAATCCAGCATTCAGGTGCTTCGCTATCTAATGTAAAAACCACAGTTGGAGGAATAGAATTCAGTTCCGATATTAAAGATGTATGGAAGCTGAATTTTACCTCCAGATGTCTTACACGGATACTGATGAGGATCATGCATTTCAGGGCAATCTATTTTGAAAAATTCCGCGAGAGGATGGAATCTATTCCATGGGAACTTTATCTGAAACCGGGATACATGCCCGGCTTCAGCGTTAAATGCAGGCATTCAAGACTCTATCATACCGGACGTATTAAAGAGGAGTGTATCAAGGGCATTATTTCACATATGGAAAGCGTATATCCTGCGTATCCGGAAAATCACTCATTAGAGTCCGGCAGTCAGACAGTGTACATACGCTTTGAGGACGATATCTGCACTATTAGTATTGATACAAGCGGAGAGCCTCTATATCGGAGAGGGCTTCGCACACATGTAACAGAAGCTCCGCTTAGAGAGACCCTTGCCTCCTGTATTCTATACGAGGCTGATGTTAAAAAATTCGATGCTGTTCTTGACCCGATGTGCGGATCCGGGGTTATTCCGCTCGAAGGAGCATATATTTCCAAAGAGATCCCTGCCGGCTTGCGCCGTCATTTTACATTTGAGGACTGGCCCGGACACCGAGTAAAAACCTTTGATTATTTTAGAAGAACTGCTAAAGAAAGGATCAAAACCTCCCAGGACTTTACTGTTTACGCTTCCGATATAAATGAAAAAGCTGTGGAAATAACGCGTTACAATGCTTTGAATTCCGAGATAGCCGGTGATATTCATATTGACTGTGCGGATTTTTTTAGTCTAAGACGCAAGGATTTCCCGGAAGACCGGCTGCTTATTGTAACAAATCCTCCTTACGGCGGACGGATCAGTGTAACTAATATAACTAAACTATACAGGCAGATAGGGGAAAAAATCCGCGGTGAATTTCCCGGATCGCTTTGTGCGATTATTATCCCAGGAGCCAATGCGGAAAAAGCACTGGGAATATCACCCATAAAAAGAATCCCATTTGTCAACGGAGGGATAAGGGTCGTGCTAGTAATCGGATCTGTATAATTTAACGTCGTATGCAACTATCTTATAAAATAGTTAAAATGTCTCTTTCCCCCGGCAAGGCCTTTCAAAGTGTTTTCGCAAAACCAGCAATATGAGCATAGACATATATTACACTAATGTCTGCCGGACATACTTCAGCTTAAAATTTCCTGATTTATTCCCATACATGAATATTTTTTTACAAATCGACCTAAGAGCATCAGGCCATACTGTTGTGCTGACCTCTCCAATATGAGCAGACCTCAGGAGAAAAATATATGTACACGACCGGCCTATGCCGCCTCCGATACTTAATGGTATCTCATCTTTGTGGATAGCCTGGTGAAAAGGCAGCTGAAAAAAAATGTTGAGGATTCCTGTAAAAATTTGACTTATTTCACGGCATTTATTTAAGCCTATTTTAGCTGGTAAATGGCAATTTATTTAAAGAACAATAAGGAATCTCCCGCAGTGATTACATACAGCGATATGCTTCGACTCACTGATCTGAGCTAGATAAACCGGTGCTATTTCCATATGGCATTCAGTACAGGCATTTTTATTAAGAATTGCAAACGGATTTAACGATTTCTTTTTCATCTTATCATAATAAACGAGTGATTTTTGATCCACGATTTTACGAAGCTCAATGATCTTACTTTTTATTTTTTGTGACATCTCTCCCTTTTCAACCAGCTTATACAGCCGGTCGAGACGTATGAGTATATCTAGATTATATGAAGGAACACCGGAGAGATTTTCGATGTAATCTATTCCCGAAATTTTCTTTTTATCAATATTTTCAAAATATGATTTGATATTCTTTCCCAATGCGCTATAAACCTGTGCGGCAGTTGTTGCGCCAGCAAGAAGGTTCCTCCTGGCATTGTCCATAAATATCCAGGACATCATCCCGATAAGATAAACGTATTTGGTACTCTCTTCCGTAGGTACGATACTGAGCAGCAGATAACGAACCGGGACATTGTCATATGAATGATAATCAATATCATGTTGGGACACGGCAAAAATATTTTTTGACGCGCCAATTGATTCAGTTCTTACATGAGGTATTGCAAGCGCTCTCCCCACACCTGTATTTTCAATGGACTCACGATGCATTATCTGCGCGTAATATCTGCCGGCGTTATTTATTTCCCCCAGTTTTTCAAGCCGTTCCACCATCTCCTTGATCACAAGATGCTTTTCCTTCTCCTTTGTAAAAAGAATGTGTTTCTTCTGTAAAAAATTTTCGATTTTCATAATATTTATTGTAATCCTTTATTGATTATTAAAAAATAAATTAAATAATTTCCTCGAGCTGCTGATACTATTGCAAATATTACTGCAGGTACAAGCACTTTCTCTTACTCCTTATTCAGCTATAAATGCCCAGGTACCTTCGCCGCGCATCCAATACCGGCGATAATAGGCCTTTATTATGATATTAGAGCAGAAATTAATTTCCGACAGTAAATATGCCCATACTCCTGATTATAACTAATTAACGCAATATATTTATATTTGAATAAATATAAATTTATGTATTCCAGGCGCATTGCTGGATCTCATTACAGCATCAATTTACTGCTTCTTTTTAGTACAGTCTAGATATTTTACATTATGCCTTATCCTAATAATTTTTGCTTTTACCAATTAGCTGCGTAAAAGGTAAATATGTTCCAGTGCTGGTATCCGGCGGAACAGAAAAAATATTTATAAAAAGAATTGATTTGAAAAACCATATTTATAATATATTCCTGATTACTTCTCTTATTGCAAACTGTATTTTCGTTGTATCTTTATACAAAATATTCTTGCGGTATTTCAATATTTATGATATATTGTTCTTTATAGGATATATGAATCGTCTATAATAATACAATTTATCTCAATAATAATTTTTTCTTGATAAAATGAAATATATCACACATCTTTTTGCGATGTATTCTAATTTACATCGCAGCTTTACCAACATAGAGAATTATTAAAATCTGGAATAATAAATATTTTAATTAAAATAACATGGGATTAGAGTTCAACATAAAAGACTGTGCTCTTATTGCAATTGCCACAGGAGAAAAAGCGCAAAATCTCAGAGAGCTTAATAATAGCCTGAAGATCGTTCCCGCCGGATGCCTTTATTTTCACTTCTGGGGCGGGCTCCTGCGTCCTGATTACGACGATCCGGAATTTCAAAATGATTTCGCCATATGGGCATCAAGATACCTTCGCAACCCGAAACTCGCTGAACAATTATCTCTTATTGATCCGAATGCTTATAAAAATATAGAGGAACTCCGCCAGGAAGTTATCGAAATAATCGAACAGCGTTTATACGAATCAGAGCATGTTCCATGGGTCAGGACAGGACAGGAATTTCATTTCATACGATCGCAGATTGTAATCTTCGATACCGGTGTCTGGATAAAGCAACCGGAAGAATTTATTGATAAAATCCCCAATATGTCGCTGGGAAGTATTTTTTATCATTTTATTGATTCAAGGCGCAGAACAGCTGAAAGTAAAAATGATTTTTCAATCTGGCTTACCAAAGAATTTTATGAAGAATACGCTCAACTGGTATATCAACTTGATAATATTGATCCATATTTCACAACTCTTAGCGAACTTCGTAAAAACATTAATGAAGCATTTCAAAAATATATTGATAAAGGAGCATAATGGAAAGTCTTCTTGAGCAATACGCACATGTCGTCGGAAATGATGTAATTGATCACCTACGACAGCTGGCATACCCGTTAAAGGGAATGAAGATACTTCATATTAACTCTACAAAAGAAGGCGGCGGTGTTGCCGAAATTTTAAACCGGCTTGTCCCTCTGAAAAAAGAACTGGGAATCGATGCCCAATGGGAAATTATTACAGGGAACAGAGATTTTTATCAATGCACAAAAAAAATGCATAATGCATTACAGGGCAATCAGGAAAGCATATCAGACTATCTTTTAAAAACATATGAAGAAACAAACCATGAAAATTACGAACGTTTGGCATCCCGGTTAAAAGAGGCTGATCTGGTATTCATCCATGATCCCCAGCCTGCCCCCTTGCTGCGTTTTTGTAATGATAAAAAAGGGAAATGGATCTGGCGCTGTCATATTGATGTCAGCCACCCTTACCGCCCCGTATGGAAATACATACGTGAATTCATTAAGGATTATAATGCAAGCATATGGTCGCTTTCCACTTTTGTGCAGCCGCTCAATCATCCCTTGTACCTGATTCCTCCAAGTATTGATCCTTTAAGTGAAAAGAATATTGACCTGCCTGAAAAGGAAATATCAGATTTTTTACAAACATGGAATATTAAAAAAGATATACCTATTATTACACAGGTTTCCCGTTTCGACCGTTTTAAAGATCCGATTGGAGTTATTCAGTGTTACCGCTTGGTTAAAAATTATGTTCCGGTGCAGCTGGTCTTAGCAGGAGGAGGAGCATCGGACGATCCTGAAGGCCAGCAGGTATTGGATGAAGTCAGGGCTTTTGCGGGCGACGATCCCGATATACACATCCTGGAACTTCCCCCTGACGCACATCGCACTATCAATGCGCTTCAGCGAGCTTCAGATATTATTATTCAGAAATCGATCAAGGAGGGATTCGGATTGACAGTAACCGAAGGATTATGGAAAGGAAAACCGGTAATAGGAGGCGATACGGGCGGCATACGTCTGCAGGTAATGAACCATCATTGCGGATTCAGAGTGAATAGTCCAGAAGGCGCTGCGCTGCGCATACGTTATTTGCTCAGACATCCGGATATCATGGAGGCGATGGGAAAAAATGCTCATACATTTGTATTGGAAAATTTTCTAATTACCCGCCATCTTCGGGAATACCTTACTTTAATAGTTGCACTTTTATACGGTTCCGAAGAAACCATAGAGCTTACATTACCAGTGCACGAATAATTACATTTTAAACTATGGCGAAACCTCTAAACATCCTTATCGTATCTTCAGAATGCACACCATTTGCCAAAACCGGAGGCATGGGAGATGTTGTCGGTTCTCTGCCCGTATTTTTAAAAAAACTCGGACATGATGTCCGTATAGTTATCCCCAAATATTCATTTATTAATGATAAAAAACACTGGATAAAGCCTGCACTAAAAAAAATGAATGTTCAAATGGGAAATGTTCTAGAACAATGCAGCGTCTTTTCGACCGCATTAAATGAGATTGTCCCTGTTTATTTAATTGAATATCACGAATTTTATGACAGGGCCGGCATTTATCATGACAGCGAATTTAATGACTATGATGATAATCCAAAGCGGTTTGCATTTTTATCCAAAGCCGCGCTTCAACTGTGCAGTGAAATAAAATTTATCCCGGATGTTATTCATGCAAACGACTGGCATACTGCTGTAATCCCGGCCTATTTAAAAAAGCTGTTTAAAAATGATCCTGTTTTAGGGAAGACGGCAAGTGTATTGACAATTCATAATATTGCCTATCAGGGAAGATATTCAAAATATTATTATAATTATACCGGTCTGCCCAAAGAGGATTTCACTTCAGAAAAATTTGAATGCTTCGGAGCTGTCAACTTTTTAAAGGGCGGGATCCATTATGCTGATATGGTCAATACAGTAAGCCACGGATATGCAACGGAAACCAGAACACTGGCTGGCGGATACGGTATGGACTATTTTTTAAATATCAAAGGGGCGAACTACATTGGAATACTGAACGGCGCCGACTACTCAGTCTGGGACCCTGCGACAGATAAATTAATCCCGGCCAATTATAGTCCAATTGATCTAAAAGGAAAACATATATGCAAAAAAGCTCTTCAGAAACAGCTTGGCCTCAGGCAATTAGCCAGAACACCGGTTATAGGTATTATCAGCAGGTTTGTAGAGCAAAAAGGGCTTTATATTTTATCTGAATGTATTGAAAATATTATTCATAATATGAATGTTCAATTCGCAATATTGGGAGCAGGCGACAGGCAATTAGAGACCTATTTCGGGAGTTTGCCGCAGCAGCATGCGGGAAAAATCGGATGCCATGTCGGATATGACAATGAATTGGCGCATTTAATCGAAGCGGGCAGCGATTTTTTCCTGATGCCTTCCCTATATGAACCGTGCGGATTGAACCAGATTTACTCAATGAAATACGGCACAATCCCTATTATACGGGCAACCGGAGGACTGGACGAAACCGTTGAAAATTATAATCATGATACCGGCGAAGGCACGGGTTTTAAATTTCAGGATCCTGACGGAAAGGCTGTTTATAATATTATCGAGCTGTCCTTACATACCTACTTTAAAATGAAGCCTCATTTCAAAAAGCTTATCCAAAATGCCATGAAGCAATGCTTTTCATGGGAAGACAGCGCAGCTGAGTATGTCAGGCTTTATATGAGGGCTATTGAGAATAGAAGTTATACAGGGGATTCAACGCTTCTCCAGCAGCATCTCCAGATATGACTTTCTTTCAAAGCGGAAAAGTCCGAGTTTGTCAGCCATTTTAAAAAGAACCGCTTCGCCGGCTTCTCTGTCTCCGCCTTTGATCTCAAGTTCAATAAATTCGCCGAGCCCGTCTACGCTGTCCACACATATCTCAATACCCTTAAGACTGTAGTACCTGCGCGTCTTGTGCACCTCACCGGCAACCGTAAAACCGAGCCGGCTGAGTATATCTTTCATCGCTTCAATATCATTGAACGCGGCTTCGCGCTCAAAACGCGTCTTGCTCCGTTCGCCGATCTTGGGGCCTTTGTAAGTCAGCAATGATGTGCTGTTCTCTACCCGTATCCTGAATGCCTCGTCCGTTTGTGAGAAATCCCTTGAAGGATGACTGTAATATATATCCCGGTCATCTGCCAGCTTCAGAAACCTGCCGCCCAGGGCCTCTATTCTCCGTATAACTTCAGCCCTGTCGTCGCAGTATGCTTTTATTTCTATCTCGAGCATAAATTGCTATTTTTCCCTTCTCACCATGGGGCCGCTTATCGAAAGGCCGTCTCCGCCTAAAAATTTTTTCTGTCTTCCATTTACTTTAATGGTAACGCTTTCGATACCTTCAAACTGAGTTGCAGTATAAACAAGCTGATCAATCCTTGTAAGCAGGATCTCGCCATTGGCATTCTCTTCTATCGCGTCGTTAAAATCCAGTACTGCGTTTCTCCCGACTATCTGAACATTTCGTATCCTTAAATCATCAGGTATGGCTGTCAGCATCCCTCTCTTTTTTTCTGTAACGCTGGGTCCTTTAATCAGTTCATTCAAGGCGCCCTTAAGCGGCTGTCCGGGCTCACCGTTTCTCCTGACCGGAAGAAGGGACATCCGGTTGCTGCTTTCGTTATACCTGACAAGGTAAATAAAAAATTCGCTTCTCCCCTCATCTTTCTTATCAGCAGTTTTTTTTACGTTGTTCTTCTTATTATTTCCGGTTATCTCTTCTTCTTCACGCTTATCTTTCAATGCTTCTTTTCTTTTCTTTTCCTCTAAATCCATATTGTCTTTAACATATTTTTTATCTTTCCCGACAGTATCTTCCTTTAAAGCCATTGAGCTTTCTTTCATTATCCGCTTTCCTGTGTTATAATTATTGATAAGCATAATAATTATCACTGTAAGGAGCGCCATGATCGCAAGTACAAATAGCGGAGTCTTATCGGTTGTCTTCTTTCGTGTTCTTGCGGTACGTTTGCCTGCGGCAGATTTTGCCGCTCTCGGTTTTACGGCTTTGATTCCGGTCTTTTTAGCAGCAGTTTTTCTTTTAGTCCCGGCGGTTCTTTTCCCTGCCATTTTAAATCTCCTGCATCATATGGATAGAATTATCCTTATATATATCTTCGGCTTATTTTCTAATAATATAATTGATAAATTTTCCGCTAACCAGCACTCTTAGTCAGGAATACGTCCCGAAAAGTCTTTTTATAATCAGTTATCTACGGATATATCATGTTAATTTATTGACCATTTTATGTACCAGCAGGAGTTTTGGAAAGTAATCCATGTCTTTAAATACCAAGTAATATGGTGAATTGCCCGTGCATTCAATCAATAAATTTTTTATTCTCACTATCGTCTTTTATTCAATAGTATTCTCACGCGCATCCGGTAACGAAATCAAACCGAAAAATATTATTGATGGAGACAAATCAGCGGAAGCCGGATCATGCTCTTTCTCCATTTTTCCGCAGGCAGGAACACAGATAGATGCAAGATTGTTCCTGAACAGCGATTCAGAATATAAAGCGGAAACGCATAGAATCATTGATCTCGATATATTAAGAATTAACACATTAGTTTTCTCTTTTTATATGAACGAATATATTACTTTTAATAACTCAAAATACCTGAAACCAAAATCAATTAACTACGAAATGGACTACGCAAACTTTAGATGGGAAAACAGATTCGGCATTGCGAGCCTGTTCGTAGACCACAACTGCGCAAATATATTCAATAAAAACGAAACCAAAGACAGACAGGTAAGATGGTACGGTTTAGGCATAAGATGGGAATCATACGGAATAAAGACCGGCCGGAAAGATATAAAACTAAACTCAAATTCATCAACCATTATCAATAATCTTAATTACAGATTATCCATCTCAAGGGCATTGCATACAAGAGTCTTAAATTACGATTACATAGCGACCGGTATTTTAAGGTATGATATTTTCAGATATTTTATTTTTATTCCGTATATCGAGGCCTCTTTTACTTCACTTATTGACAGCCGTACCAGATTCAACCGAAATTTCGAAACCGGTGTAAGAATCCGTTTTGATGAGGGCAGCATCACTCCTTTTCTGGGACTGAATCGTTCATACGATATTGAGAATAATAATGCAGAAGCAAAAGATATGTATTATATCGGATTACGGATGGAAACACTGCTGGGGGATGATGCGGAAATAAAACAAAGCAGGACATCTGAAAAATCGTTCTTCCCGGATTTTCATTTTATGGGAAGCTACGGCAAATATGTATTCAATGACCGCCTGAATTTCAATACTGATATTTATTTTGGACTTGACTACCTTAGTACTTATAATGTCTCTCCCTTTATTAACTACGCACTGATGCATAATTCGCAAAAAGCAGATGCGGGAATGTTCCCGAGATATATTGAACAGAATGCCGAAGCAGGGCTTTCATTTCATCCTGTAATTCTTGACGCTTTCATCGAGCCGTATTACAATTACGTACGTTACGATGAGGGGAATTACAGCAAAGGCTGGATTGAGAAATATTCTGCCGCAGGCTTAAGGATATTGAGCACCCGGATGAAGCCGGGATATGCCGATAATAAAAGTGATTTCGGCAATTCGGCAGGCTTACACAGCTTTAACAGAATCGACTGGATGTTGTCCGCTTCGCGTGTAATCGTTGAAAGTCATTGTAAATACACATGGGAGTTTACAATGCAATTCAGATGGGACATGTTTTATTTTTATGATATAGTCTGTTATCTGGCAGCCGGAGTTGATTTTTTAAAAAGCAGTGCATTCGATACGATATATAACATTGAACCCGGCATAAGAGTAAAAAACGGATTATACTGGATGTTATTCTACAAATTCGAGCATCGCACAGACACGGATTCAGGCAATGGCCAGTTTATGAATTATCATCTTACAGGCATAAGATTTGAAATATAAAATATCAGAACTATGATTAAAAATATTTTCAAATTTATAATTATAATATCTTTGCTATTCGGGCTTCCATTGATCGGGATAATCCTGTCAGGGAAATCAATAAAACAGTATGCCTCATTTCCGCCCGCGAGTTATTGTGCAACGCAGGCTGCACATGCCCAGTTCTCATGGACAGCATTCATAATTATTTCATTGATAATAATGATCTTTATCCTGCCCGTAATATTTTTCGCATTTAAATATTTAAAACAACATAGGAATAAAATTTACAAATCCGCCAAATTTTCATGGTGGGGAAAATCAGGCATTATCCTTATGATATTTTTCTGGGTCCTTGCATGGGGCCGTTTCAGTATATTCGCAGTATTTCAGGAATATAACTTCTTTTTATTATGGGTATCGTTCACAATAGCTGTTAATTCACTGCAATTCAAAAGAACAGGCAAATGTTTGCTGACCGGACAACCTGTATTGTTTTTGTTATTATTTCCTGCAAGCGCGGTTTTCTGGTGGTATTTTGAATATATAAACGGCTTTGTCCTGAACTGGTCTTACATCAGCTCTGATTACAGCAACCTGAAAATTTTTCTGCTCTCGACATTGGCATTCTCTACGGTTCTGCCTGCAGTCTCAAGCATGAGCAGCCTGCTTTTAAGCTACGCATGGATCAATAAAGGATTTAACAGCATACTGAGAATAAATATTACAATGCCTAAATTAACCGCTTTGCCGGTTTTTATAATTTTCTGCGCAGGATTGGCACTTATTGGAGTATTCCCTGATTACCTCTTTCCGCTTGTCTGGGTCAGCCCGCTTTTTATTATACTGTGTCTTCAGGTATTTTTTAACGAAAGACATATTTTTTCAGGTATATCTGATGGAAACTGGAGCCTGATTGTTTCAGCATCCATTGCTGCTCTAATCTGCGGCTTTTTCTGGGAGATGTGGAACTTGTACAGCATACCCAAATGGCAGTATTCAGTTCCACTGGTGCACAGATTTCTGATTTTTGAAATGCCTGTGCTCGGCTATTCGGGGTATATCCCGTTCGGTATGTTGTGTGTCTCAATAAGCAAAATGATCGGCCTCAGGCACGATTGAGCTGCTTTTGTTAACTCATTATAGCAAGTTAAATGTCTTTAACAAAAAATAATAATTATAAATTTACAGTCGACCAAATACAAAATACAAATATTTTATTATGGAAAGCCATAGTAAATTGTTCCTACATTTCAACTAACTCATAATCAACGGTTCCGAAATTAAGCTCACGGGAATAATCCAGCTGAAAGCGGTAAGGTATATCATACGCCAGCTGGGAAAATTTTTTACCGGCCACCTTTTCCACAATATCAAGTGAGGCAGCATCAACAGATACAGGATCAAAAGAAACGAGAACGCCGATGTCCGGCATTATCTTCTGAAAACCCGCCATACAGTCGCAATCCTTTGAAATGCGGGTAAGAACGTTCACGTAAAGACTTTTATTTCTATGAAGCGAATAAACTCCCATTGCGTGCTCCACTATCTTTTTCTGCAGATCTTCGTTCGTGCTGCCCCAGTTATACTTTACTGCGTCAAACCTGCACATGGCAAGGCACTGGCCGCAGCCGATGCATTTCTGTTTGTCAATTGACGCGCTTTCTTCTCCTAAGGTTATTGCATCAGCAGGGCACCATTTCGCGCATACGCCGCATAGAGTGCAGGCTTTACTGTTGATTTTCGGCTTTGTTGTTGAATGCTGTTCCATTTTCCCCTTACGGCTGGAGCAGCCCATTCCCATATTCTTTAACGCTGCCCCGAATCCGGCGCTGAGGTGTCCGGTAAAATGCGACACCACAACCAGCGCGCTGCATTTCGCAAGCAAAGCGGCGATCTTTACAGATTTGTATATCTTCCCGTCAATGGGCACTTCGTACTCATCGTCTCCGAAAAGTCCGTCAGCCATTATTATCGGCATACCGGTTGAAGCAAAATCGAATCCCTGATTGTTCGCGTGAGTAATATGCTTGATCGCGTTATTTCTGTTTCCCTTATACAAAGTGGATGTCTCGGTAAGGAACGGCATACCGCCTTTACTTTTAATAATATCCCCAAGCATCTTTAAATATACCGGACGGGCATATCCCAGATCAGAGACTTCTCCAAAATGAGTCTTAATGGCTGCAACGTCTCTGTCTTCAATAAAACCGAGCAGGTCTTTGCCGGATATCAGGTCTTTCAGCTTTCCGCACAGAAGTGCATCGTCTTCGTTATCCTGCGCACTGATAAAATAAACTTTTTCGCTCATAATTTTTCACCTCGGTCGATTTATTGAAACCTTTTCGCAACCAAATAAAGGCATTCAACAATAATTAAAATTAATGCAAAGCCGACAATCATATAAATATAAATATTGTTCCCGCTTCCCGCGCCGGCCGCATCGTTCATACCAGTTATATCAGCAGAAATATCCTTTTCGTCTATCTTGGAAGGAGGAGCTATTTTTTTATCAAATTCGCTTTCCCTACTTCTTGTGATCTTTTGTCCGGCTGTTTTTTTCGTTTTTATTTTTTTTAATTTTTTTACTTCAACAATTTTATCCGCGCCTTTTTTTTCTTTACCCTTAGTCTTATAAAACCTATTGTGATATTCCCATAAAATTTCCTTTTCAGCAGCCGTAAAATTTTTCAATGGTTCGTATTCCCTGAAAATTATTTCTTTCCCTGCGGCCTGTCTTTCATTTGCCCATGCCACATAATCGCTTTTTAACTTAATAACCCGTTTCTGATAGTTAATGTCTTCACTGATCCACTTATTGACATAATCTTTTTTCTCGTCTTTATATACTCCTTTTTTGTAATCCCGGTTTTGCTTTCTTTTTATGTCTTCATAATGCTGATATTGTCTGTCCGGCTCTTTTGATTCCTCATCTAACGCATATCCGCTATTGAAAAAAAATACCAACAAAAGAAATATTTTACAAAAACAGATATAAAATTTTTTAATGGGATACATATTTACATCGCAAATAATAATAAAATGAATTTTTACTCAACTATTATTTCCTGCTGAAATATTTCAACTTATTTCTTGTGAAAAAAATTATACAAATCAGTACAATCCATGGGGTATTTTTTAAAGGTGCTATCAATTTAATGTATGAATCAACAGCCTTGCAGCCTCAACTCAAGCATCTGCATGTTAAGCCTTGAAACAGGAAAGAAATGGGGCAGATAAAAATATTGTTTTAAGAAAATTATTTTGTTACGGAATCAGATTTTTGCAGGGGCGATCCGCCTGCAATCGCCCCTGCACAACAAAGTATCACGTCATTATAATTCAGCGTCGCAGCGAAGACAACGGCAGGCTTCCTTAATTGCGTCTTCTCTGCTGAAGCCGAGCTCAACTTCCCCGAAATTCAGTTTACGTTCCGCGCTTTCCAGTTCGGGCATTGCCATTTGCGGACTTTCAACTGTTTCTTCATCAATTATAAGAGGAATATCTATTTTTTCTTCTGCGGATTTTTCATATGCAGGTTCACCGTTTGCTGTCCGTATAGCGGAGTCCATATCGTCAGCAGCTTTATGACCGGCAGCTATAGCTCCAATTACGGTATCCGGGCCGGTTACAGCATCTCCACCGGCAAAATAACGCTCGTTTCCGGTGCGCGAGTTGTAAACGTTGCCTACGTCAAAAGTATCCCATTTATTAACAACGATGCCGCTTTTTTTATCCACAAAGCTCATATCCGGCACCTGGCCTACAGCTGCAATGACGGCATCCACCTGTAATGTAAACTCAGAATCCGCGATTGCTACAGGCCTCTTGCGTCCGCTTGAATCAAAATTTCCAAGTTTCATGCGCTGGCAGGTTATTGAGGTAACTTTATCACCTTTTCCCTCAATTTTCAGGGGAGCAACAAGTAGTTCAATCTTAATTCCTTCTTCTTCAGCTGCCTTGATTTCTTCATCCGCAGCAGGCATATCCTGTTTCAGGCGGCGATAAAGAATAGTAACTTCAGCTCCAAGACGCAAAGCAACGCGCGCAGCATCAATCGCGGAATTCCCTCCGCCGATAACAGCGACTTTACTGCCCAGCTTCTTCTGGCCATTGATCCACTTATCTTCGTTTGCATTGAAGTCGCGTAAGAACTCTACTCCTCCGAATACATTTTTCAAATCCTCGCCGGGCAATCCCATCTTCTGGCTTTTGTGAGCGCCTGTAGCCAAATAAATATAATCAAAATCTTTATCCAGATTCGCAAAGTTAATATCGCGTCCCACCCGTGTGTTTAATTTAATATCAACCCCCAAAGCCTTGATATCGTCAATTTCCTTATCAAGTATATTGCGCGGCAAACGATAAGATGGTATGCCCCAATACAGCATTCCGCCGGCGTGCGATAATTCTTCAAACACAGTTACTTTATATCCGCGCATTGCAAGATCGCGGGCAGTTGTAAGCCCTGCAGGACCTGCTCCGATAACCGCGATCTTCTCTTTGCGCGTAACGGGCACCATTTCCACTGGCGGGCGCTTCGCATTGTCTGTAATAAAACGTTTTAAAAATTTAATAGCCAGCGGTTCATCAGTGCTGCCGCGCCGGCATTTAGTCTGGCATTTATGGTCGCAGACCCTTCCGCAAACAGACGGAAAAGGATTTGTCTGCAATAAAATTTTATATGCATCATCAAATCTCTCTGCTCTGATAAGAGCGATATACGACGGTATATCCATTTCGATGGGGCATGTATGCTGGCACGGCGACTTAAACATTGCGGAGCAGACTGCAGCCCGGCAATGATGATCCCGGATGTGTTCAACATATTCATTGCGGAAATAGCGGATCGTGCTTAAAACAGGATTCGGTGCAGTCTGGCCCAGTCCGCATAATGCCGAATTCTTTATAACCTCGGCCATTTCCTCAAGCAGTTCAATGTCCCCTTCCTTCCCTTTGCCATGAGTTATATTTGTTAAAATTTCAAGCATACGTTTCGTGCCTTCACGGCACGGCGTGCATTTGCCGCATGACTCATCCTGGCAGAAATCCATGAAAAAACGCGCCATATCCACCGCGCATTTACCTTCATTCATTACAATCAATCCGCCGGATCCCATAATAGCGCCCAGTTCGGCAACCTTCTCATAGTCTACAGGAGCGTTTAAATGCTGAACCGGGATGCATCCGCCCGAAGGACCTCCCAACTGAGCCGCCTTGAATTTTTTACCCTTCGGAATACCGCCGCCTATATCATAAACAATTGTACCGAGTGTTGTCCCCATAGGCACTTCTACAAGTCCGACATTGGCAACATCGCCCGTAAGAGCAAAAACTTTTGTCCCTTTGCTTCTTTCGGTTCCGACTGAAGAATACCATTTTGCACCGCGTAGAATGATCTGTCCGACATTTGCCAGGGTTTCCACATTATTCAAAATACTGGGTTTTTGCCACAAACCTGCTACGGCAGGAAACGGCGGCCTCGGCCTCGGCATGCCTCGCTTGCCTTCTATTGAGGTCATAAGAGCTGTCTCCTCACCGCAGACAAAAGCTCCCGCACCCTGGTATATCTCCAGATCGAAATCGAAACCCGTGCCAAGAATATTCTCTCCAAGGAGGCCTGCTTCTTTTGCCTGGCCAATAGCAACATTCAGGCGATGGATAGCCAGAGGATATTCAGCACGGCAGTAAATATAACCATTATGGGAACCGATAGCTTTGGCAGCTATGACCATACCTTCCAGTACAGCATGGGGATCGCCTTCAAGAACACTTCTGTCCATAAATGCCCCTGGGTCACCCTCATCTGCATTGCACAATACATATTTAACATCGCTTTGAGACTGGGCTGCAAACTTCCATTTCATGCCGGTCGGAAAACCGGCTCCGCCGCGGCCGCGCAATCCGGAATCAAGCATTTCTTTAAGTATTTGATCCGGCGTCATTTCCGTAAGAGCTTTAGCCATACCCGCATATCCGTCGCGCGCGATATATTCCTCGATTTTTTCCGGATCGATCAGTCCGCGGTTTCGCAGTACCCGCAGTTCCTGAAGAGCAAAAAATGGAATATCCTGCATGGTTGGAATAGCTTTATCTGTAACCGGTTCTTTATATACAAGACGTTCCAGGACCCTTCCTTTTACCAGATGTTCTTCCACCAATTCAGGGATATCCGTTGGTTTTAACATAACATAAAGGACTGTATCCGGATAAACGACCATGATCGGGCCTAATGCACAAAATCCGTTGCATCCGGTTTCAACGACTTTGATTTCTTCATCCAGTTTTCTCTTTTCAAGTTCCTTCAACAAAGTTTCTTTAATAGTAGCACTGCCGGAAGATTTGCAGCCTGTTCCTCCACAGATCAGTAAATGCGAACGAAAAATTTTCATATTACCAGCATCCTCCTTTAAAAATAATCACATAGGAAATTTATCATACTTGCATCGTGCCTGTCCGGCATATAGCATGCATATTTGCCGAATCAAAAATTATTTTAAATTCATTTAACAACTTCAGTTCCTCTGGCTAATACAAACGGTGTCTGAACCTCACCCTCAAGTATATGCTTCCTGAAGACCTGCCTCATTTTATTGGGATTCATATGTTCATATTTAATCGGCTCTTTATTTATTATTTCCACCGTTACCAGCGGCTCCCTGCTGCAAAGCCCCATGCATCCGGATGTTGTAACAAATACATCACTGACACCGGTTTCTTCGATTTCCTGAAGAATAGCATCCATAACTTCATTGGCTCCGGAAGCGATGCCGCAAGTACCCATATGCACGGTAACTTTTACTCTGCGGGTACCATCGCGTAAGGCCATTTCTTTATGCACTTTCTCTTTTATTTTTTTTAAATCATTTATAGTCAATTTTGCCATCAGTGATGCCTCCTGATATTTATCTTAATTGATACAGTATTATGTATACTGGCTTAAAATCTCTTTTACCTTACCCGGTTTAACGCGTCCATGGACATCTTCATCAACAACCACAACAGGCCCAAGGCCGCATGCTCCCAGACATCGGACTGTTTCCAGAGTGAAGAGTCTGTCGGCTGTTGTCTCGCCATCCTCAATACCGAACTGCTTCTGTATAGTTTCATGTATCGCTTTACCGCCGCGCACATAACATGCTGTACCGAGGCAGACACGCACCGTGTGCTTGCCGCGCGGAGTCATACAAAAAAATGAATAAAAAGTTACAACACCGTAAACCCTGCTCAAAGGCAGATTTAATCCCTCAGCGATCTTTTTTTGTACCGGCAGAGGAAGATATTCCAGAGCAACCTGCGCTTCTTCCAGTACCGGTATCAGTCCGCCGGGTTTATTTTTATACTTGTTGATAATTTCATTAAGTTTTGCGACCTGCTCCGGTGTAAATTCCTTCAAGAGTTCTTCATCAACAGATTTCATTAAATTCCTCCTTGCTTGTTGCGGTATCTATACAACCTTTAACCGTTATTTATTTAGGCAGCGTTTAAGCTTTTGACTCAATAGAACCAAGTCCTTCTTTAATAACGCTCCGAATGTACTTAAGCACTTCAGGGTGATTTAAAGGCACATCTTCAATTTCCCTTCGTATCACTCTGGTATCCAGCATGAAACGTTTTTTACCACATCTATGTTTATAACAAAAATCCACTTCTGAATTTCCGGCTATAAGACCGATCAGGGTTTTTTCAATGTTTCCAATGGGCTGCCTGTCCAGATGCCCCAGCTTAAATACGGCCGTCAGTTTTGTGCCCTTCCCTTCTGCTGATTCCATGTTCATGCTGCCGCCGGCCATTTCCGCTGCAGCTGCCAAAAGCGGCAATCCTAATCCTACGCGCCGTACTCGTTTTGTAGTAAAAAACGGATCCTTAACCTTATTCACTTCCTCCTGCTTTATGCCCCGTCCGTCATCGCATATCACTATTGTCAATAAATCGATTGCTGAATCTTCTTCTATTGTAATTTCTATAATTTTCGCGCCTGCTCTGACTGAGTTCTCTGAGATGTCGAGAATGTGATCGGCAAGCTCGAGCATTTATCACTCCAGTATTTGACGGCCATTCTCCTTCCTGAATGCCATTTTCAATTCAGAAAGAGTAGGTTTTTCCATTAAAACTTTTGTAATGGCCCTTCCGATATCTTTAATATAATGAGCATCCGAAGATGTTATAAAAGGATAATCCCCCAGTTCATTATATCTGGCTCTGGCCTCTTTAATTCCCATTGCAGCAGATATTTCCAATGCGTCAAAATTCATCCCTGCATCGATAAAGCCCAACTGGCTTAAAACACTGAAGCTTTCACGGTCAATGTGTGCAGCAACTGCAATGCCGTTAAATTTATGGATATATGAAATTACTTCATCCAGAGACAGGTCAACCGATCCTAATAATAATTTATCGTTTATCTCTTCGACTTCAGCATTTTCGTTAACAACCGCCTGGATGCCAAAACGATTTTCATCGTTTGTTCCCGCTAAATTATTATAAACTACTCTCTGCATATCGGCGAGATCAGACACAAAATTAAAAATTGCAAGGATATGCACTTCTTCTTTAGTCGTGACCTCCATACCGGGTAGAATCTCTATCTTTTTTCCAAACGCTGCCTTTATCACATAAGAAACATTTTCAGAGGAATTATGATCGCATACGGCAATTAAATCTATCTTACTGTTTAAAGCCTGCTCCACTAAAGCGCCGGGATGCATATCCAGCTCAGCACAGGGAGACAGGCATGTATGGACATGAAAATCACAATTAAAAATTTTCAACATTTTCAGGTTACCGGATTCAACCATTAAATGCCAGAGAATAAATTCTGTCAAATAAAACAAAAGTTATTCTTTGCTTTCAGTCTGTTCCATCAGTTTAAATATTCTGCCGGACAGCTCAAAAGCAGACAGATTTGACACCATAATCGGTATTTTTTCCCGGTCGGCTTTTTCCAGCGTATCCGGATTAGGTTCGCAGGAATTGATAAGAATAATTCCGGCGTGTTCTTTTAAACTTGCAACAGCAACTATATTCTGATGTACCTGTCTTGTTATCCAGACGTCTCCTTCATTTGTATTTGCCATTACGTCGCTCAAAAGATCTCCCGTGTAACCTCCTTTAACAATATTCGTAAGGCTCTCCCCCGCACACCTTACTTTTAAATCCAGTGCTTTAACAATATGAGCCATATCCAGTTTATTGTTCACTGTTAAATCCTGTATTAGATTTATAATTTTTATAAATACTGCCCGACATCTGATTTTATGTATTTCTACGCATTGTCAATATCGACTTTTTCAACACAACCTCTTATACCGTTTGCATAAAGACGGCCTGCTGTTTCGAACAGGATATATTTTGTTGATAGAACCGGAATCTTAAGCTCATCAGCCATTTTTACAGCATCGGGTGTCAGTTTTTTCCCGCGAACAAGAATAATTACAGCTATATCAAGGACATCCGCTGTCCTGATAACCTGATTTCCCGTCAGGCCGGTCAGTAAAATACTTCCGGATTTTGCAAAGGCCAGAACGTCACTCATCAAGTCAGCGCCAAATGCTGTGTTAATTTCCATATCCAGCAGGTCTTCACCTACAATTACATCCGCCTCAAGAATTTTTTTTACTTCGCGCAGCGTCAACTATGACTCCTTTATAATTATGATGCCGAAAACAGACCTGAATCATTTATAATTTTTCATTAATTTCTAATAATATATGCAAATTTCCGTTAAATCAACAGAAATATTTATATTTCCCCTTAATAACCGAACTCTTTTAAAAAACCTGATTTTTTAATACTGTTGTTCTGTTATCCAAGTTTCTTTTATATGTCTTGCCCGCCTGCGGCGAGCCGGGAGATTTCTGAAAAATTAAAATTTCAAATGCCTCTTTTGTTGCTTTTTATAATTTCTTCATCATTTGTGCTTAAAAATAAATAATTGAAGACCTAATCTACCATATGAAAACTGCCCGTCAATTACCAATAATTGTGATTAATGAATAGTAAAATCCGGGGATATTATTTATAAATTGAAATATACTAATTTTAAGGCTTATTATGACGCGTTATTTATGGTGCATAATAACCCATTGGATGGCGTTTCTGGTAAGTTCCGAGGAATCCTTAATTCTAAGTTTTTCTTTAATGTTTTTCTTATGGCTTTCAATAGTATAAATGCTGAGACCCAGTTTATTTGCTATTTCCTTGGTACTGAACCCATTGCCAACGAGTTGGTAAATCTCGAATTCTCTATTGCTTAAAGTTTCAATACTCAACGACGAATCCTTGGTTTTATGAATAAATTTATCAAGCAGTTTTTTGGATAATTCACCGCTTAAATAAAGTTCATCGTTTAATACTGTGCGCACCGCGCTGATTATGTTTTTTGACGCGTCCTCCTTCATGATATATCCCCGCGCGCCGGACTTAATAGCCCGCTCCGCGTATATTGATTCACTGTGCATCGACAACACAAGCGAATATATCTCTGGAAATCTCTCTTTAATTGAACGTATCAGCTCAATACCATTTACATTGCCGGAAAGAGTTATATCTATTATCGCAATATCCGGTTTATCGCGATTGATATTATCCATTGCTTCATTCGCGCTGGATGCCTCGCCGCATATAACGAGATCTTTTTCCTTTTCTAAAACACGTTTAATACCCTGTCTTAGAATAGGATGATCATCGACAATCAGAATCTTTTTTATTTTGATATTATGCGGCATAAAGTTATCGGTCATACAATAAAATCTTCTGACAAACTTACGTTTTGAATTGAAAATATTCCTAATTTTTAAGTTGCTAATATTTAAGTATCCCGCCCGGGGCCGAATTGTATTGCTGATATGTCATTTCAGGGAATTGGACAAGTCCCGTGGCAGCCTTGGAAATCTCACGCCGTTTCATGGTTCGTTCTCGCTCACGAAACAGACCATCGAAATGATTTCTCTGCAATGAGTCTGACAATTAAAGGATCTAGTAATTTACATTTATTACCGGCACCGGTTTCTCGACATTTAACACAACCTTTATCTCAAAACCTTTCTTTGTCCGATTTTTAGCAAAAAATTCCGCACCTATCATACTTGCCCTGTATTTCATTATCCGCAGCCCCATGCCGCTGCCCATTTCATTTTCTTTACATCCTGTCCCGTCATCCAGCACCATTAATTTCAATATTGAATTCTCCGATGTTAAACAAATATGAATATTGCCCGCCCTTCCGTGCTTAATTGCGTTTGTTACAGCTTCGCGCGTAATGTAATAAAGATGAATTGCGGCCTGATTGTCGTCAATAAAGAAATTGCCTCTGCGGGATATCTCGCATGAAACATTGAAAACTTTTTCAATTGTTGAGGCCATTTCGCTCAGTGCAGAATACAGCCCGCTCTTATTCATTTCAACAGGTGAAAGCACTTTGGCTATGCTGCGTGTCTGAATAATCGATTTCCTGACAAGATTGTCGATCTCATCAATATCGTAAATCATATAGCCGGCATAGTCTTTCATTTTCTCACGCAACGCTTCGATTAAAAATGTAACCGCAGTAAGATTCTGGCCGATGCCGTCATGCAGATCCTGTCCGATGCGCTGCCTTTCCTTTTCTGCTATCTCCATGATTTCCTTCTGTAGTATTCTAGTCTCATTCAGCGCCTCAGTCTTTATTTCTTCAGCTCGTTTGCGTTCATGAATCTCCATCTGTAGCTTGCTGGTATGGATCTGGTTAAGTTCTTCCATACGCTCTTTATATTTCTTTATTTCATTTTCAGTATATCTGTTGATAATTCCGTTTTTAAAAATCCTTTGTAATTTTGTCATAAATTTATTGCCTTAATAATTACTTATTTATATAAAAGAAATGAATTTAAAAAAAGATGAGATTCCCTCCTCATGGACGGAGCAAATCTCTAATTAACACAAAGACTTTATATTATAGTTAAAATCAAGCATAAAAAGTGCTTTTTACTTAACAATAAAATGCATAATAATAAAATCGTATCATTAAACGAAATAGAAAAGACCAGCAGGGCAGCAATTATTCCCGCATACAGCAATAAAAAAAAGACCGGGAAACTGAAAGAATTATCCAAATCAAAAGGCAATTGCCTTTTTACTCGCGGAATATCTCACAGCCTGATGAATTTTATCTACAGGGCTGTTGTACAGTTAAAACTTAAGGATAAAAAGCTTATTTTTTCAAAGGGTGCTGTAAAAATAAACAATATATCGGTAATTAACGCGACTGCCAGCCGTGAACTAGATTGGGATGTAGGAATATCAATACGCATTCCATATAATTTGAAATACAATGACACAATAAAATTAAATATCAATAATTCTGAATATAAATTTAAAATAATGGAACTCATTGTCCTGTCTGCCCTGCTGCATATCGCTTACCCCTCAAAAAAATCAATATGGTGTTCCAGAATGTCGGCACTGATCATTGCTCAGGGATGGAAACAGCTTGAAAAACTTTAGGATAAACCATATTAAAAAATAAAAAAAGTATTGAATTTTTACTTTTTCTTTCGATAATAAATAATATAAAATGATACCCAAATATTATTTCGAAAATAATTCAATATAATAAAGCGGAGGCAATTATGGCAGTAAAATCCAATAGTTCTTCTAAAACGAAGTCCAAAGGAGCAACTAAACCGGCACAAAAGAAAAGCAGCACCAAACCTGCTCCAAAGAAGAAAACCGCGGCAAAACCTGCTAAGCCTGAAACAAAAAAAATTGTAAGGCCGGCACAGACCGCTGCTCCAAAACCACTGCCAATTGAAAAGAAAGCTGCAGAGGCCGGACTGGCTTTTGATAAAAAGATGGACCAGCTGGCTAAAAAAGGCTCTTCAGCCGAAAAAAGCAGCAAGTCATCTCTGAAAGTATTTATCGGGATAGTAATCATTATTGCCGTTGCCGTGCTTGTCTATCTGTTCTACCCGAGAGAAAAATCTCCTGTTGTTACAGAAGACACTGTACAAAAACCCATGGCCACAGCACAGGATATCAAACTTCCGGAGACACCAAAAGAGCCAGTTAAACCGAAAGCGAGTGACGAAAATATATATGTTGTAAAACATAAAGATCAGCTGACCGAGATCAGCAAACAGCACTACGGCAGCTTTATAGAATGGAAGCGCATTTACGAGGCAAATAAAGACAGGATAAATGATCCGAATTTGATATTCCCAGGTCAGGAACTGGTAATACCAAAAATAAACAAATAGGGATAATACCGTTCAATCAGCTAAGGGCTTTGCTGTATTCATACTTCAGTGAATGAGCTGTTTTACCGTTAAATTTGGTATTGTCTGTAAACATTCTCTTCATTGCCGATGAAAGATGCTTATAGATGTTGTCAGAAACAGAAAGCCCGTTGGGACTCGTCGCGTTTTTTTCCAGCTTGGACGCATAATTGATTACTTCCGAAACTATTTTACCTGTATCATTATAAAATTTTATCATTCCGGAATCCATGCCTATCCTGAGACTGATTTCATCCGGAATTTGTTTAAGTGGAGATGAATTAAACACCGGAAGCGAAAAAAGTATCTCCATGCAACAGGATATACCGGTATGAATCCCTTTGTCATTTCTGAAAGCAAGGATTCCCCCGTCACCCGCCCATGTCCATATGCGCCCGTTATACTGGTCGAGTTTTCTCCTTATAAATTCCCATAGCCTGAAATATACCTCTTCGACAATGCCTGATTTGTATTTGATTACCAGATCAGTGTTGCCGCATATATCAAGCGATGCAATTGTTACGGAATATTCCCTGCCTTCTTTAAGCGTGCCCCAGTTTTCCAGGTACTTATTATCATTTTTATATGATTTAAGCTTACGTTTGCTGAAGTCATAATATACACCGCCGCATGAAAGCTTGTAAAGCAGGTTTTCAAGGCCTGTAACAGTAACGATTTTCCCGTTAAGAAGGCTGTTGTCCAGTTCTATGATAAAAGTAAACAGATCGTTTAATCGGTCTCTGTCTTCACATTCAAGCACAAGCCTCTTTGCTGCATTCATAGAGGAAATAGTTATACTTTCATTGACATTCTCAAGCTCATGAGTACTATACTTCTTATAAAGGTATTTGCCTATTGCCTCTATATCGGGGAAACTAAAATTAATAGCGATTAGTTCAGTAAGTTCTTTGGTAAGTGTAAGATCAAACACGGCAAGCCTTCCTTATGTCTATGATCGGCAAATTCATTATTAAAATATAGTTCATCAGGATAATTTTTTACCTATTTATCCGATATATTGCTTTTGTACTCTTTTAGATATGCCACAGGTAACTTCATAGGGGATAGTGCCGATCAATTCGGCAATCGTTTCTGCTGTGATGGTATCCCGGCCGAAGAGAATCACTTCTTCCCCGAGAGGATATTCGTCATTGCCGAGATCAACGAGTATCTGATCCATGCATACCCGGCCTGCCACAGGATACAGATTGCCTCTTATGATCACACTGCCTTTATTAGAGAGAAATCTGCTGTATCCATCGCCATAACCCACAGGCACTGTTGCGATGTTTGTGTCATTCTTTGTTCTGTAAGTTAGGCCGTACGAAAGCGGAGTATCTTTCTTTACTCTTTTGATAAAAATAACGCAGCTTTTGAACGTCATAGAGGGAATAAGCTTAACACTGGAATTACAGTTCCCGGAAGGCCTGTATCCATATGCCGTGATGCCGGGCCTCGCCAAGTTAAAAATTGACTCTTTGTAGTTCAGAATGGCCGCGCTGTTAGCCATATGTCTGTATTTAACATCAATTCCATTTATTTCAAATTCTTCGAGTATTTCTTTAAATTCAGCTATCTGATTTTTTGTAAACGTCGAATCCGGATCATCCGATACAGGAAAATGTGTAAACACTCCCTCCAGTAAAACACCCGGCAGACCGGCAATTGTTTTACCAATAACGAAAGCTTCCTCGGGCCGGCACCCGATCCTGCCCATGCCAGTGTCGATCTTCAAATGCAGTTTTACAACTAATCCCTTTTTTCCTGCTGCTACGGATATCTTCTCTGCAAGAGCAAAGTCTGCAACTGTCTGCGAAATTCCGTATTTAAGAATGGTATCGATTTCCTCTCTGCGCGGAAGTATGAGCCCGAGGTTAAGTATGGGCAGATTTATGCCGGCTTCGCGAAGTTCCATGCCCTCCATAGGCGACGATACACCCAGCATATCCGCCAGCGCGTTCTTCTCTGCCATACGGGACACCTGGACAGCACCGTGTCCGTAGCCGTCCGCCTTTACAGCGAGCAGAACAGCCGTCCCGTTTCCTACACGCTCTCTTATCGACACAAGGTTGCGACGCACTGCATCAAGATCAATCTCTAGATATGTCTTCTTAAAAATATCTTTCATAAATAATTCGTAAGTATAAAATAAATGCATTAGATAGAAAAACCGAACAACGGAAAAACATATTGTATAAATACATATTATTTTTCAAGGGATATTTTTATTCAGATGGAATAAGAAAGCAAATATTTCACCGTATAATATTAACATATACGCCGCTGTTCCTTTCATGGATTAATATCCGTAATTAAAAAACCGGATATTAATCCATGACCGGAGTTTCAATCTTTGTAGGCCGGATTACAGATTTCTTCCAGCGGCCGGAAAAATAATATGCAAAGCTGATTATCATTGTCACGAAAAAGCTCAATGCAACCGCTATCCATATGCCTGTAACGCCAAGGCTTGTCTTTGAGAGAATCCATGAAAAGGGAACGCGGACTACCCATAGCGAAAAAAGTGAAAAAAACATCGTCATCAGAGTATGGCCGGAGCCGTTTGCTATTCCATTCGTTATAAACATAACAGCGAAAAAGATATAACACGAACCGGCTATCCGCAGATAACTAGTACCTATCTCAACCACCTCAGCATCGTTGGCAAGGCCGAACATCGCAAAAATTGTATTTGAAAATAATATTGCAAACAACGAAATCATTATTGTAATAGTTGCAGACATTATAACGCCCCATTTGAATACTTCCTTAACGCGCTCCGGTTTTTTTGCACCCAGATTCTGGCCGGTTAATGTGGAGGCTGCCATGCTCATAGACAAGGCCGGCATTATGGCAACCATGTCTATTCTTCCCACTGCTCCGAAGGCATTGGTTGCAGCTGCTCCGAAGGCATTAACGAACGTAACAACAAAAAGCGCGCTTAACGAGACAAGAGACTGCTGTATCATGGATGGAAAGCCTATCTTTAATATTATTGAAGTCATTTTCCGGTTTAGAGCCAGTTTCCTTGGATTCAATGCTATGACATGCTCCTTCCTGTTCAGATATACTATACATAGCACCATGGCAATGATCTGCGCTACAAGAGTGGCATATGCCGCACCAATCAGGCCATTATGCGGAAAAATACTCCAGCCTCCTATCAGAAACGGATCCAGGATTATGTTTATCCCTACGCCTATTGCCATAAATATAAGAGGCGTCACAGTATCCCCTATTCCCCTTAAAATTGAACTGATCAGAACAACAATATATATTGGTATAAAAGCTAAAAAACTGACCTTCAGATAACCGGAAGCCATTTCAAAATTATTTACAGGTGTGTTCAGCATTATTAAAATGTTATCACGGTATATTATACCCAGGGTTACAAGTAATACAGCGACGATAATGGCAAGTGAAAATGAATTGTTTACAGTGGTATTAACCATTTCATAATTCTTAGCTCCATAATACTGCGCGACAAGTATGGTTGTGGCCATTGTTATACCCATGGATATGCCAATCAAGATGAACAGTACCGGAGTTGATACTCCAACTGCTCCTACGGCATCTTTACCTACAAGATGTCCCACCCAGATTGTGTTTACGATACTATGACCAACCTGTATAATATTACCTATCAGCATTGGAATAGAAAATTGCAGCAAATGCCTTGGAATGCTCCCTGTTGTAAGGTCTTTTCCGAATTTTTGGGTCATATATACTACTCCTGAATTGATGGATTAAGTTAGTTTTCAGACTATATATTTCAACACATAATTTTTATTTTTTAAAAATTGAGCGATAACAGCATATATTTTAGAAAATATGGACATCTTGCAGAATTACTACACCATTATATGATATCTTTTGTTGAAGATACTTTGCCGGATATAATGTATTTCAATTTATCGAATATTAAACTTAATTCTGAGATGACTTGTAAATAAGTCTAGTACCGGCGCTATTTTTCTTGAAAAAATGTATTAAACTTGAAATAATGATTGTCAATAATAAGGCTCATTATATAATTCACGTCTGCAATTTTTCGACCTTTAATTATTGCCGTTCAATTTAAATTTGTTACACTTGTTATAGAGGCATCATGCTGGACAAAACTATTAAAATAAAATGGACTGATATTAAAATTGCTTCAAAGATCAGGCCTGAGCTTTCAAAGAACTCCGGGATCGTCCTTGAGAGGCGGTACCTTGCAAAAGATGATAAAGGCCGGGTCATTGAGACTCCGGAAGATCTCTTTAAAAGAGTGGCCGGCTTTATAGCATTCGCGGATTTAAACTACGGAAAAAGCACGGAAGAAATTTCCAAAACAGCATCTGAATTTTACGAACTTATGGCATCAATGAGCTTTATTCCTAACAGCCCCACTCTCATGAACGCGGGACGGGATCTGGGGCAGCTTTCCGCATGCTTTGTGCTTCCGGTCGAAGATTCAATGTCCGGAATATTTGATTCGCTTAAGCAAATGGCGCTTATACACAAGAGCGGCGGTGGAACAGGTTTTTCTTTCTCGCGCCTGCGTCCCCGGAATGACTTTGTGCATTCCACGGCTGGCATATCGAGCGGGCCGATCTCATTTATGAACATCTTTAATGCAGCTACTGAAACAGTAAAACAGGGGGGCACAAGACGCGGCGCCAATATGGCAATACTGAACATAGACCATCCGGATATCATAAATTTTATCAAAGCAAAAGAAGACAATCACACGCTTACTAATTTTAATATTTCCGTTGCCTTAACCGACGAATTCATGAAAGCTATCGAGCAGGGTAAATCCTTTGCTCTTAGAAATCCAAGATCGGGCGAAAAAACCGGCGGGATCAATGCGCTTGAAACATTCAATCTCATTGTTGAGAAAGCCTGGTCTAACGGCGAACCCGGCATTATCTTTATTGACAGAATAAATGAAACAAGTCCGCTTAAGAAAATCGGCAGGATAGAGAGCACAAATCCATGCGGCGAGCAGCCGCTGCTCCCGTACGAATCATGCAACCTCGGCTCTATTAATCTCAACAAGGTAATTGCAAAATCGAACGGTTCCCGCAAAATCGACTGGGATGAACTTCGCAGGATTACAAGGCTTGCCGTGCATTTTCTCGATAATGTAATTGACCTCAATAATTATCCTTTGGATAAAATACGTGAAATGACTATTGCCAACAGAAAGATCGGTCTTGGCGTAATGGGTTTTGCCGATGTTCTCATAAGGCTCGGTATTCCCTATGACTCTGATGAAGCAATAGAAGTTGCTGAAAAGATAATGCAGACCATTCAGGACGAATCAAAAGCCGCTTCGGCTGACCTCGCAAAAGAGAGAGGCGCGTTTCCGAACTTCGCGAAAAGCACATATGCCGAAGAAGGCATAGCGCCGCTCCGTAATGCTACTACGACTACAATAGCTCCGACCGGCACAATAAGCATTATAGCAAACTCATCGAGCGGAGTAGAACCGGTATTCGCGCTTGCATACGAAAGAAACGTAATGGACAATGACATACTTGTCGAAGCAAATCCCCTGTTTGAGGCAATAGCAAAAGAAAACGGATTCTACAGCGACGAATTAATGCACAGGATCGCCGAGCACGGTTCGGCAAAAGACATAGACGACATACCGGAAGACTTCAGAAGAATATTTGTAACAGCGCATGACATTTCGCCGGAATGGCACATTAAGATACAGGCAGCATTTCAGAAATTCACTGATAATGCTGTTTCAAAGACCGTGAATTTTGCGAACAGCGCCACTGTTAAAGATATAGAAGAAGTATACATGCTCGCTTACAGGCTCGGATGCAAAGGCGTCACTGTTTACAGGGACGGCTCAAGGGAGTCACAGGTTCTGTCCAAAAAATCGGACAGAGAAAAAGCAGCGGATGTTTTATCGGCAGAAGAAGGCCGTAAAAGTATGACTCCCCGTCCAAGAAACGAAGTGACACATGGTTCCACAAGAAAGATGACTACAGGCTGCGGCTCGCTCTATGTAACCATAAACGAAGACGAGAACGGGCTGTTCGAAGTGTTCGCCACAATGGGCAAAGGAGGCGGATGCGCAGCAAGCCAGACAGAAGCAGTAAGCCGCATGATCTCACTCGCGCTCCGGAGCGGCATAGATAAAGCGCAGATCGTAAAACAGCTGAAGGGCGTACGCTGCCCCAACCAGGCATGGGAGAAAGGCGGACGCATTTATTCGTGCGCTGACGCGATCGCGAAGGCCATTGAAAGGCATTCCGGCGTTGATCCGCGGGATTGTGTAAGCGACGCAGACAAAACGGAATCAGCAAAAAACACGGCCGAGACTAACGGCAAGGGCAGCGACATTGTCATGGTCGGAGTATGTCCGGACTGCCATGGGCCGCTGGAGTTCGAAAGCGGATGCAGCGTCTGCAGATCGTGCGGTTTCTCGAGATGCGGATAGAATCGTAAAAAATCTAATTGACTGCAATATTGTATTTTCAAAAATGCTTTTTATTTCAACCGGGTATTTCACATTATAAAATGAAATACTGTTTAATCTTTAGACGCTGATTCGGCATGCAGATAAATGGGCAACAAAGAATATTCATTTGAATTGAAATATATTATTCCTAACAGCAGGGCGTCGCATATACTTATATGGCTGAAAACAAACTGTATTCCCGATCCGGAATTTGCCGAAGCTACTGTTTCCAGTATATATTATGATGACAGACAATGGACATTCCTGCGTGAAAAGATCAACAGCGATTATCTGAAAACTAAAATACGGTTGCGCTGGTATTCCGATATATCATATATCTATCATTATGAAACCTCCTTCATGGAGGCTAAATTTAAAATCGGCGGGAGAAGGCACAAAATAAGAACAAAAACCTCTTATACCGGAGAATGGATATCCGCTCAAAATTTAGAGAACGCCGCTTTAATGGAAATGCCCTACCTGCTGCAGGATAAGGGATATTACCCGCAAAAGCAGTTATTTCCTGCTTTTCAAATATCCTATAAAAGGTCGCGCTTTATTGAACCGTTTACCAGGTCGAGAATCTGTTTTGACTACGATATCAGGGCTCCAAGAATAAATTACCTGATGATGCCGAAATCAAATCCTGCTGTTTTACAAAAAGCGGTTTTTGAGATAAAAGGTAAAGAGGAAGAACTGCCTGTAACATTATATCCTCTAACGGATTTAGGATGTAAAATATCGTCTTTTTCAAAATATAGCGTATGCTATCAGCAATTACTGCAAATGCATTTTTAATATCCAAGAAGGATTCTTATGAAAACACAAATTGAAAATTTTATGTCGTTATTATCCAAGGGATTTGGAAATGAGCAAATGGGACAAATCGGTTTTTTCCCTTTCATTGCTTTATTGTTTATATCATTACTTGCATCAATGTTTATATCTTATCTATATCTGAAATTTTACCGCAACAGGGCTACCGGCAGTCAGATACACAGGGCATTTCCTCTGCTTGGAATTGCGATCACGGCAATTTTTATCTGTATTCAGTTTTCATTACCGCTCTCCCTCGGACTCCTTGGTGCATTGTCTATTGTCCGTTTCAGAACTCCGATAAAAGAACCGGAGGAAATAGGATTTATTATGCTTGTTGTTGCGACCTCCATTAGCTGCGCTACATTCAATTTGACTTTTATGGGTATAATCCTTGTCGTGGCATATTTAGCATTGCTTGCCTTACAAAAAGGCCCGCGGTTTTTTAAGGGCAGATTAAATGACGGTATGCTAATAATAACATTGCCTACCCCGGAAAGCATGAAGAAAACAAATGAAGTATTACAGTTCCTTAGTAAAAAATTACCCAAGGGCAGGCTGGAAAATATCAGCGAGAATAGCGAGCAGGCCGTTGTTTCATACAGCTTCACACAGGCAGATAATAATATCTATCAGGAATTTAAATCTGAATTAAATGAAATAACCGCGGATGCTTCAATGCATATATTCGTCAATAGGATAGCGGATATATAGGCTATTAAAAATGAGGTTCGGACCAGTCTCGGCTAAAGATGCATAAAACAATTATAATTATTTGTAGTTTATGTTTTTTTTTGATAATCGGGTATTTTATTGAAAACCTCGGTTATTTTAAAGGCATAAAAAACAGCCTCCAGAATAAAGTAATTCCCTCACCTCTGTTGAATTTCGGCCAGAGAGGGCAGATCCTGCATAATTTAGGTTTAAAACATATTGTTCCC
>JAFGSG010000115.1 GCA_016934735.1 Spirochaetota bacterium
AGCGCCTGAAAGACGCTACCACCACCTCCAAAGGTATTGTCGAGCTTGCGGAAAACGGCGAGGACAAGGAAGGCGTTGCTGTGCAGGGCAATGATAACAGATTAAAAACAGCAAGTGTCAATTCTTTCGGCATTGTTAAGCTCGCTAAAAATAACGAAAAAATTATGAACGCTGTTGTCCAGGCAGATGATGACAGGCTAAGTAATCCGAGAAAACCTATTCCTCACGATCATAATTATGCTGGTATAAAACATGAATACAACAGCCATACAGGGACAATTAAAATCATTGGCAACAAAGAAGAAAATATTAGCGGAATAGCCCCTCCGTCTGAACGCTCTGCGATTATCTATGCAAAAAACGAATCAGAGCGGCCCGGGGCTGTCGGAATAGCAGGCATTCATAATCCCAATAGCGAGGAATCCATTCATTCATACGGAGTTCTGGGACATGGCAGATTCATCGGCGTACGGGGACAATCAAACGGCAATACTGACGGTGGAATAAAAGGATCAGGCGTGCTTGGAGTCTCACGTTTTGGTGCCGGCGGTGTATTTACCAGTGAACACAACTACTCCCTCGTTGCTGACGGCTATGGCGCAATATCGGACTATGATGATACAGTCAATCTGAAGGGCAATGGCGACGCGCTTTATGTTAATGGTAATTCTTTATTCACAGGCAGAATAACTATAAATAATAACCTCAAAGGGAAAGAACATCCTTCGAATATTGTTGAAATGTTTGAAGTAGATGAAGAACAGCTTATTATAACAGGCGACATTCTGGTAGCAAGCGATCAAGGCAAATCGATCCTGACAAGGTCAACGACAAATTACTGCAAAGGAGTTATAGGAATCGTATCCGGAAATCCATCTGTTATTATTAATAACAGCGGATCAGAGAAAAAAATATACCCGATTGTGCTGGCGGGCAAAACTCTTTGCAGAGTTGACGCAAGAAAAAAATCGGTAAAACCCGGAGACCTGATAGTCGCGTCAGACACGCCCGGATGCGGCATGGCAGGAGAAATAAATTCATTCGAAAAGATCGGTTCTGTTATCGGCAAAGCTCTTGACGGATTGGACAACGGGATCGGGATAATCCCGGTATTTGTCGCTCATCAATAATAAGGGTACTTTATAATGATAATTTTTTAAGGACTTCGATTTCCCTGTTGTTAAAAATTATATTTAAATAGTCCTTAACTTCTTTGGAAATATCTTTTGAAAGATAATTTATTTTCATGCAATATGATTTTTTCAGATAACTGTCAACCCACATTATGATTGTTGTGCTGCCCGAATTCCATACTATTGCGCCTCTGTTATCTTTTACATCCTCGCCGGTTGAAGGCCCATACTTCTCTTCGATTTTTCTTTTTACCTCATCCTTTGACAGATAAGGAAATCTTATGGACACATAAAATAATTTTGAGTCTTTTGATTCAATACCTGATTCATCTTTTTTTCCTGTGGGTTCACCTGAATTTGTTTCCGGTTTTTCATCTTTTGCCGGGGTGACTGATGCAGGCTCCAGCTCTCCGGACTCTATACTTTTATAAAAAAACCCATACAGGTATTCTATATCTCCGTCTCTTGAAATAATCAATTTTTTATCATCAGTATAAGATAATTTACCGACAACATTTACTTTTACATCATTTATTGAACTGCCCCATTTAAAATTGCCGAAACCATCAATGTTCCCCTGTGAAAAAATTGAAGAACTAAAAAAACATACGGATATAATTAAAAATAATTTCCTCATAAATAAATCCTGTTTAATATATTATAACAGCTTATAAAGATATTATCGGATAATATTCAGATAGTCTTCAATTTTCTGCAGAAAAATCCCGGCTTTCTCAGTGTCCTCAAGTTTGATTTCGGCATTCTTGACATCACGCGCTCCGCCTTTTAATATTTTTTCATCCGAAAACCTGCTTATGGCATTCACATAGAACGGAAGCGATAAGGATTCCCAAAGATATATTTCTCCCATATGGAACATTTTCAGCGCGTTCTTTCTTATATCCATAACCAGCTTTTCTTTTTTGACCTGGCCGGCTTTAAGATTGACTATTGTCTTTAAAGCAGCGTAATACGATTCAAAATGATCCTTCATTATGGATGCAAATATTTTCAAATTATTAATATTATTATTAAGAATCAACATCCCGTCTTTTTCTCTGGATAAAACAGATTTCTGTTTAAAATATTTATAAACTTCGTCGTGGATTATATCTGAAAGATTATCATCATCCTTATATATAAATTCTCTGCGAAAAAGATCTTTAATAAACTCGTATTCTTTCTTTACATCAGCTTCTTTAACCGCCTTTCCTCCTGTAATCTTATTAATATACAATATTGCCATAGATGTTAATGAAATAGGAATAAAATAATGAATTATGCAGTTTTTATAATAATTTATCCTGATCCTGTTATCATCTTTCAGTACATATAAATCCTGAATTATTTCCTCTTTAGTGCCGCTCTCAATTTTAATTTGCTGTATAATATTGTCTTCAAGATAGGATTCCAGCACATGTTCAATTATTTCATCAATGTCGGCATCCTTATGCAGAGTATCGGAAAATCTGGAATTTGTCTGCTGGAGATATAGAAAAAGCGCTTTTGAATTTTCTATCAATACTAATTTTGAGAAGCCCTTTGTCGAAAGAATTAACATTGCCGTAGTTGTAAGCGCAAACGGTGTAACAACAGTAACCCCGCTGATTTTATTTATTACAGTATTTGCCACAAGGTCAGGTATAGCTTTTATATCTGTTATTCCCGCAGAGATTTCTTTTAGTGTAAATGGATCGCTGAATGACACATACACTTTACCGTATTTCTTTTTTAAGACTTTTCTGCTTTTTATCATATCTGACATTGACTCATCTGTTTTCTTACCTCCTTTTAATTGTTTCAAATGAGCCTTTTCTTCCAGTATTCTGTCATAATCAATCGCTATAGGGACAAAAACCAGATCCTCATTATATCCAGCATAAATCGCGTCTATTATATAATAAAGAATACCCAGCTTAGGCAAAAGAAGCTTGCCTGTTCTGCTTCTTGTGCCCTCCATGAATACCAAAATTGAATATCCGTCTAATAGTAATGTCCTTACATACTGTTTTACTATAGCAGAATATAATTTAAGCCCCCTGAAGGTTCTTCTGATAAAGAATGCTCCTGAACGCCTGAATAGTGTCCCCAGCGGAAAGAATGCCATGTTTTTTCCTGCAACAATATGCGGGCTGGACAGCTTATTAATAAAAAATAAATATGGAACGATTATAAAATCCAGATAGCTCTTATGAGTAGGAAGCAATATCAAAGGTCCCTTCTTTGATGCTTCCCTGATTTTCCTTATACTTTCCGGATCGTATTGAATGCCGTCATAAATCTTATTTAAGATAAATTCCACGACTCTTTTACATAAGCTGAGAACAAGTACTGAATAATTCGCTGCAAGCTCCCTGTAATACTCATACGCATTTTTTCTTAAGTGTCTTTCAGATACCTTTTCCCTTTTAGCCTGCTTCTCAATCATTTCCAGTACATCTTTATGATACAGGACTTTTTCCATCATCTCCTGATTTGATCTTATAACAGGGCCTGTTGCCGCCCTTTTTTCATGATAATATTTTTCTAATAGTTTATTTCTTAACGCGATCGCGATTTGTTCCGGGTCATTGGTGCCGGCATTTTCTATTTCTTCTGCAACGTTAATTGGAGATAATATCCTTACAAACGCCGGCGTTGCACTCTTAAGAGTAGTAATCAATCCGGAGATAAGCCCTCTGTCCCCTGTTGCCTGCGATGCTACCGAAATATTGGTACGCTCGGGATTTAAATTCCAGAAAATCATCTGAGGAAGGAGATAAATAGGATTGTTAAAAGTTTTTTGCAGCTTCACTAAATATGTCAGAGAATCATATTTAATTTCCATATATCTTCTTAGAAAAAATTTTCTTGAAAACAGCGAAACCAGAATGCTTTTTTTATCCCATAACTGCTTCTCAATATAATCCGTTTCAAAAATATCCTCGTATTTCTTGCCAAACAGCCTTTTTTTTATGGATTTTATTACTCTTTTGGATAAATGTTTGATGGTCTGCATCATATATGGATTTTCATCCAGGGCAACTATCGGCAGATCTATATTATGTTTCTTTAATAAATGGCAGAATATTAGAAGAGAGATGTTTGAACTATGGAATGATACATATACTATGTTATTTTTATTGCTGTATTCTTTAATAGTTTGAAGACTTTCCGCGTCAAAATCAATTTTGCCGAACAGGAATCCGGCGAAATTCTCCAATAATGAATTAATGAACCCGTCAATTACGCCGTCAAAAGCTGTTGAAGATTTATATTTAATCCCGTTCTTACTGTTTTCTTCATTATTTTGCATTATAACCCCCGATGTGAAAAATGCATAATTCGTCTATTATAGGGTTAAATTATTTAATCAGCATTCTTAACGCAAGGAATTTTTTAAACATGAATTGCATGCAATTCAGTTAATGCCCGAATTATAACTAATCCCAAATATTCATTTGTCCATCTATATAAATTTATAGACTAATAACTATAAAGACAATGTTTTACTAAACTTTTTTCTTTATAATTATATATATATCTTTCCCGAAAATATTTAAGCTATGACGGCCTCCTATGCAATTCACTATAACTGCTGCTTTTTAAGCGTTCGTAATTCAAATCCTTCGCGGAAAATACATAAGACAGGTTAAATAAAAAATGAAAAAAAATAAAAAAAGTATTGATAAAACCTCATATTATGCATAATATAATAGCAATTCTGCAAAAAAACCTTTTTTTGGTTGATTAAATTGCCATGTTTTGTTTAATTAGCTTTTGTTTACAGGCTTAAATCAAAAAACGGGGTGTAGCGCAGCCCGGTAGCGCGCTGCGTTCGGGACGCAGAAGCCGGGAGTTCAAATCTCCCCACCCCGACTTTTTAATATAATATTTTCTGCCAGGAAATATTATATGATTACCTCATTATAAAGGTATCTTTGAGTACATATAGAATAATAATTATCGCAGCGATATCATGCTAAACAAGGACGTTCATGATGCAAATAACCAGCGATAATATAATTATCAATGACCGGTTTCCTTCCGCTTTAAGCAAAAAAAATAATATCATAAAGACCATTATAACTAAAATCAGAGACAATGCCGGGTCTATAAAAATTGATTACGGCGAACTTTTTTTAATCATAGACGAAGCTTTAACCAATGCAATGGAACATGGAAATAACTGGGACCCGCACAAACATGTTGATATAAAAATTACTAAAACAAAAGATTATCTCTCAATATCCATTGAAGACGAGGGTACCGGATTCAATATTAATCAATTTTCCCAGAATGATGCTGAACCTAATTTGGATCCCAGAGGCAGGGGTATACAAATCATTAAACATTTCTGCAGGCCAAGGTGGAACAACACCGGAAATAAAATTAATTTCTGTATTGATATTAAATAAGATATGCATATAGAAATATTTTTAATGGCAAATTCCGGTAACACAAAAATATCATTTTTAAAACCTAAGCTCTTTTACTCATCCTTAATATTTTCTTTTTTTCTGACTCTCTGTGTTTTCAACTGCGTTCAAAATATCCAAATATCGAACCATAGTATGCTAATTTTTTCAGGTATAAGTTCAACCCTGGAGGGAACAGCTGAAACATTAAAAGGCTTCGGCAGATTTCTGGATTCCATAAGATCAATTATAAATGCTATTTCCGCTGTTATCGGCATAGAAGTTATTCTTCTGTTGATCGCGGCTTCTCTTATAAGCGGCGGACTTTCGCTTCTGGGAATTCCAAAGGGCAAACTCTCTTTTTTTTGTTCATTGCTTACAGCAGACCTGTTTTGGTTTATCTGGGCAAAGAGCTTTAATCCAGATTCTCTTGACCTTTTTGGTAAAATTTTATCTATATTAAAAACGAATCTTATTTTAATTATTCCATTTGTTATTATTTATTTTTTCAGATCTCCCGCGATGTCAAAGAAAATAAAACCAAAAATACAGGCGGCAGTTAAATCCATTTTCAGAAAAAAAACAATAATCAATAAAAGTATACTTATGAATTTAAATGAAAGAATTCAGGAAGAGAGCATGAATCTACAAAGATCCATTTACAGTGACGTAATATATAAAAAAGATACTGATGATATTTTAATCTCTGATAATACCCTTAAACATAAAAAAGAGCTTGAAGAAATCCTCAGGGGAATAAAAAGAGAATCTTAAATGCAGTTTGGAATATCAGCCTTCTAAAAAAATCAACAAGAATATTTTAGCTTCATCATAATGAATAAAATCCTTCTCATCGGAATCAATGCGCGGTACTCGCACCCTGCAATGGCGCTTTACTATCTCAGGGAATACGTGCGTGATATTCCCTGGGAAGTTGTCATCCGGGAGTTTACAATACATACACCCGTGCGCGACATTCTCCTGTGCATTGAGAACGAGCGCCCGGACGCTGTTGCATTCTCAGTGTACATCTGGAACAACACGCTTGTGCATGAAGTGTTTAGTACGCTTGAGCAAATGAGCGATCGGCCAGTGACCATTCTCGGCGGGCCGGATGCAGGGTACAATTATACTGACTGGTTTACGCGCTTCAGCTTTATAGACTATGTGGTCACCGGACACGGAGAAAACGCGTTCCGTGATCTGCTGGCAGGCGGGCTTAACCATGCCGCCTGCCTAGACTTTGAAAAACGCGTCCTGCGAAAAGATAATCCGCTATTCAGCCAAATACCATTTCCCTACATCGATGAAGACATACAATCTTTTGCACACCGTAAGATTTATTATGAAACAAGCCGCGGTTGCCCCTTTAAATGCGCGTATTGTCTTTCATCCCGCGAGGATCAGCATCTCGATTTCAGAGAAATTAACCAGATAAAAAATGAGCTTGCCTTCATGATGCAGCACAGACCGAAGATTATTAAATTAGTTGACCGTACATTCAATGCAAAAAAATCCCACGCTCACGCAGTATGGGAATATATAATCAATACTTATCCGGGCACAGGCACAAGATTTCATTTTGAAGTACACCCCGCCCTGCTTGACGAGAACGACTTTAAGCTGCTCGAAACCTGCCCAAACGGGCTATTCCAGTTCGAGATCGGTATTCAGTCAACCTGCGAGCCTGCGCTCCGTGCGGTAAACCGCAAGGGAGACTGGGAAGCGATCATGCCCCGGATTAAACGTCTGATCGGGATGAATACAATTCCGATTCATGTTGATCTGATTGCAGGCCTCCCGTTCGAGGATTATGACAAGCTGGCCTTTTCATTTAACGAGGTGTATTCGCTTAGAGCAAATCATTTTCAGCTCGGTTACTTAAAAGTTCTTCCCGGTACCGAAGTCATGGACCGGGCTGAAGAATGGGGATTAAATTACACGCCGAATCCCCCATATGAAGTCACGGGAAACCGCTGGCTTGATCCGGGTAAAATAAAAAAAATTAAAGCAATATCCAAACTCGTAGATAAAATCTATAACTCACACCGATTCATAAGAACGCTTGAAAGCCTTAGGCCCTTATACAGCTCCCCGTTTAATTTATTTGAAGCTATCTCTGATGGATCCGCGCGTAAATCTGCTGCGTATACGGAAATGCGATGGGAATATCTTGCAGACATTATAATTGAATGCGCTTTGAATCGGCATATGGATAAGCACTATATACTTGACTGCCTCAGATGGGACTGGTGCGAATCGTCAGCAGCCAACCGGATTCCAAAAATGCTGAAAACGGACGCAGCTCGTCAAAAGCGGAAAGATCTGCTCGCTCGTTTTAGGAAGGGATGGACAGTTCCGGCGTTTGAAGAACTAAATGAAGCAACTGTTACGACAGCAAATATTTTCTTCCCGGAAAGTGCAGAATTCCGCGATAAATATCTCGCAGGAAAGAACTGCGCTGTTTTTTTACACGGCAAAAAAAAACCACTGTTTCTGGATTAGTCTTCCCAATTCCGTGCTCTCTCTACAGCCTTCCGCCATCCGGCGTATTTCTTACTGATTTCATCAGACTGCATCCTGCAGGAAAACGTCCTGTCTACAGCCAGCTTTGCTGCAATGTCTTCCCTGGATTTCCAGAATCCGACTGCCAATCCGGCAAGGAACGCGGCTCCGAGAGCTGTAGTTTCAATTACAGCAGGCCTTACAACATCAACACCGAGAATATCGGACTGGAACTGCATTAAAAAATTATTCGCAACTGCTCCTCCGTCCACTTTAAGTTTTGAGAGCTTAATACCTGAATCCTTCTGCATAGCATCAACAACATCCCTTGTCTGATACGCGATCGATTCCAGCGCAGCGCGTATAATATGGCTTTTATTTGCGCCTCTTGTCAATCCTGCAATTACTCCGCGGGCATTCATGTCCCAGTAAGGAGCGCCAAGGCCTACAAATGCCGGGACCAGATACACCCCCTGTGTATCATTAACTTCCGTTGCATATTTTTCACTCTCAGCAGAACTGCCGATTATCTTCAGTTCATCACGCAGCCATTGTATAACAGCACCGGCAATAAACACTGAACCTTCAAGAGCGTACTCAACTTTTCCGTCAATACCCCATGCAATTGTGGTCACAAGTCCGCTCCTGGAGGGAACAGCCTTTGCCCCGGTATTCATTAACATAAAACATCCGGTCCCGTATGTATTCTTCGCAGTTCCAGTCTCATAACATGCCTGGCCAAACAATGCGGCCTGCTGGTCTCCTGCTACTCCCGCTATGGGGATCTCCGCTCCTAAAACCGTCTTGTCTGTATTGCCATACACTTCTGATGATGATTTTACATCCGGAATCAATGACTTCGGGACATTGAGTTCCTTCAGCATCCTGTCATCCCATTCAAGCTTTTTAATATTGAACATCAATGTTCTGGAAGCATTTGAATAATCAGTTACATGGACTTTGCCTTTGGTTAAATTCCATATAAGCCATGTGTCGATCGTACCGAACAGCAGTTCGCCTTTTTCCGCTTTTTGTCTTGCTCCTTCAACATTATCCAGGATCCATTTTACTTTTGTTCCGGAAAAATAGGCATCAATAACCAGCCCGGTATTATCCCGTATATATTTTTCCAGTTTACGTTTTTTTAAATCATTGCATATATCCGCTGTTCTTCTGCACTGCCACACGATAGCATTGCAAACCGGTTTGCCCGTATTCCTGTCCCAGACAACCGTGGTTTCTCTCTGGTTGGTTATACCAATTGCTGCGATATTTTCAGCGGTTGTGCCTGCTGCTTTAATTGCTTCCATGGCAACAGTATATTGCGTTTCCCATATCTCCATCGGATCATGTTCCACCCAGCCGGCTTTGGGAAAGATCTGTCTGAATTCTTTTTGAGCTGTCTTAATGATCTTTCCATCGCTGTTAAACACGATTGCTCTGGAACTCGTTGTTCCCTGATCCAATGCAAGAATATACTTATTATTCATAGTAGTATCTCCGCTTAAAATTCTCCCCAAAAGCACCCTGATACTATCGGCGGCCATGGGGCATACCTTGCACTGATATGTGTTTTGGTTTTAGTTTCACTCTACATATATATTTCATGCAATTGCCATTGCCAGTAAGGATACCGGATGCATAACTTTATATGGAGTATTCATCTCAATCTGCCATTTGCATGATTCGCAGTCAGTGATGACAATATCAGGGCTTGCTTTGTTTATAATATCAAAAAGCTCTTTACCGATTTTCTGGGATACATTGTAAAATTCACTTTTAAAACCATAGGTACCGGCCATGCCGCAGCATTCGGAGTGCAGGATATGCAGGTCGAGCCCGGGAATTTTTTTTAAAACGTCAATAGTGTTCATCACAAGGCCCATCCTTTCTAGATGGCATGGCGAATGATAGGCTGCTTTTATCCGCATAGGCTTCATAGCAGGCAAATTGCCCTTATCAAACTCCATACACAGGAACCGTGTAATAAAATCAAGATGATTGACAATGGCCGAATTGTCGAGTTCAAGCAGATTCGGATACTCGTGCTTAAGCGCTAGATTGCAGCTGGAAGATGTCGTAACAATTCTCAGCCCGCTTTCTCTGACTGATCTTCCCAGCGAGCTGATGTTGAAAAGAGCATTTTTACGCGCATTCTCCACATATCCGTTTGCAATAAGAGGGACTCCGCAGCATTTTTCCGTAGTTAGTAATACGCCTATATTCATCGCGTTAAGTACTTTAATAAGATCCCTGCCGAGCTCATGATGATTGTAGTCGACATAGCATCCATGGAAATATATGACTTTATTTTTAAAGTTTTCCTGATGTTTCTTCTGCTTTTTGTACCAGCCGTGGAAAGTACCGTTTTCATATTTCGGAAAAATCCTTTTTGATGGAATCTTTAAAAATTTTTCTAACAGAAATTTAATCGGAAAAAATCCTGTAAAAAGATTAACTAAAAAACTTAAGCGTGTAGCCAGACTTCCAAGCAGATCGGTGCGGGCAAGAAAATAATCCCTTACTCTGAATCTCTTTTTAAAGTATTTCCATTTAGAGCTCTGGATAATATCGGCAATCCTGACATTGGACGGGCAGGCGATCTCACAGCGTTTGCAGTTGGAACAATATGAAAGGGACTTATCCACCAGTTCTGGATTTTTTATCCTGAGACGCTCGGCATCCGGCCCTGACTGCTTTGGCCCGGGAAAAAAATGAGTAGCGCGCGCGACCGGGCAGTAGACAGTACACACTGTACATTTTATGCAGTGATCGAAGCTAATATTGTCGATATTGATCATTTCCGATCCTTTGACCCTTTTATCCTGTTTACTATATTTTTAGCAGCACAATATCCTGTAGAAATTGCTACTCCGCTTCCACATGCATCCTTTACCGGATTATAGTGCGGAAGAATGGCGCCGGCACAGAACATATTCGATATGCTGCTGCCGTCAGCGCCAAACGGATTCATGGAATCATTTGTTTCCACACCATACTCAATGAACTTATGACTGTTTTTATCGAATAATTTGTCTGAGGCCCAATCCCCGCGGTTTGGTGAATATTCAACCCTGAGATTAAACACAGGCTCTCTTATTGAAGCTGAATCAGATGTCATACCGCCGCTGAAAAAACTGCCCGAAGCTAAAACATAACAATGCGATTTTAAAACCTCATTCATATTATTAGCAGTACGAACATTTTCTAACATGCCGTTTTTAATAACTCCGCTGATAACCCTGTCGCCTGCAATAAACACGCCTCCGAGCGAAGCAAATCTGCTTTTCAGCGCATTATCGATCCTCATGCCGGGCAGCGACGGCGGCAGCGCCGGTATCTCATATATAAGCTTGCCGGTCAGTTCCTGAAGCGCCTCGTGATGCTTTTTGAAATTACTGATGCCGATAAACGCAGGGAAACATACAATATCCGCATGAGCAGCTTTGTTCTTAATCTGCTTCGCAATATCTTCAAGATACCTGGACGTATCGAATATCCTGGCAATATCAACCGACCTGAATTCAAACGGATTCTTTTTTATGCTGCCGTAATCCGGAAACAATATATTTCCCGAAATAAAATCAGTATCCTTAAATAATGCATTCTTCTTTAAATTGGCTATCGTTATATCAGGATAAAAATCCCTGTATCCGTCAAAATTCAGAAATGCGATTTTTGATTTTTTTCCAAAAACACCACCGATCTCTTCATTATATACGCTTCTCTGAGAAAAAAAAGACGGCTTTAATATACCCAATGTTGAAATAATAAAATGATTTTCATTACTATTATGATGAAGTTCGAGACCTTCTTCTGCGAGCGCATCCTTAAAGAAAAACAGTGCCTCTTTAATATTATCCGGACCGCATTTGGCATAAGGATGATGTCCATGCAATGCTGTGAACTTTTCAATATAGTTGAACGGATTGTCGACTGGCCTGCTCTGTTCATCATATCCGAACACGTCAATCGAACCCGACGAAAAGTGAAGCGCGCTCATGCCGGATGAAATAACAGCACAGCTTAAGCCTTCTTTGAGGCATTTTATGCCGCATGTAAGACCGGCAATTCCGCCTCCTATAATAATGCAATCGTAATTCACCTGGAATTATCCCCTCCCCTATGTGAGTCAACCTTACCCATACCGAACAAACCCTGGTATATCCAATAAATGAATTCCGCTTCACGCATTGCGTCACCCCAGAATATTGGTTTCATTCCCTTCCATCTTTCTTCAATAAAGTCGATCAGAAGTTTATTAGCTTCTTCCGGAGGAATTCCTTTGTACTGAACGAAAAGCCCGGCAGAGCGATAAGCGCAAAGCTCCCCCTGACAAGGCCCCATGCCTATACGCGTTCTGCGCTTCAGGTCTTCGAGGTCTCTTACATCAAAATTTTTTATCGCGTATTCAATCTCGCCCTCTGTCACCATTTCACATTCGCATATGAGACGATAATTTCTTTTATCCCGCTTAAGTATGCGGGCTATTCTCGACCCGTGACGGTTAAAGGTCGATCCTACGACTGAATTCGCTATTCCGCTGAAAAGCTTCGCCGGGTATTTAGTATATTTTTTTTTCTCAGAGCCAGGAAGGGGCGTTTTATGAGTTGAGCATTTTTTATTAACATTCAATTTTTTACAGGCAAGGTCAGCAGCCATTTCCGCCATAAGCCTGTAAGTCATAAGCTTGCCGCCCGTGATCGTAATAAAACCGGATACGCCGTCCCGTTTTTCATGATCCAGCAACACAATCCCGCGGCTGATTTTTCTTCCATCACCTGCTTCGGGACCTGATGCTGCTATAAGGGGCCTTACACCTGCGTAAACCCTGAGCACTCTAGCCCTGGTTATAATGGGAAGCATTTCTTTACCGCCTGCGAGTAATTCCTCTATCTCATCATCATCCGCTCTGGGATCATCTATAGCACTATAGTCAATGTTTTTTGCGGTTGTACCTATAAGCGACACTGTATCATTAGGCACAATAATATCACCGTTCGCGGGTATTCGGCAGGCATTGACCACCTTATTGTTTATTCTGTAATCAATGACTACAACCGCTCCTTTTGAAGCAGTCATTTTAAGTTCAACGCCAGCAAGCCCGCATATATGCTGCGACCAAATGCCGGAAGCATTGATTACAATATTTGCGTAGATTTCAAATGCATTCCCGGTCTTTTCATCAAAACATTCAACCCCCTTTACTGCACCGTTTTCGCGTATTACACTGGTGATACGTGTATATGTGAAACTTCCAGCACCGCGTTCTTCAGCATCTGAAATATTTGCTATAGCAAGCCTGAATGGATCAATCGCGCCGTCCGGTACATGCAAAGCGGAAACAATGGCAGAATTAAGATTCGGCTCTATCTTAAGCGCCTCTTTAACGCTTATCTCATCGCACGAAATGCCAGCCAGACGGCAACTATTTTTCAATTTTTCATGATAGGTATGATCATAATGCGGCAGGGTAATAAAAAGTCCGCCTGTGTCTTCTATGCAGTTGCTCGCTATTCTTTTTAAAATTCTATTCTCAGAAATACATTCTAAAGCGGATTCCATGTCATTCACCGCATAACGGGCGCCGGAATGCAAAAGTCCGTGATTCCGGCCCGTGGTACCGGAAGCAATATCATCCTTTTCAACAAGAACTGCCTTTATGCCGCGCATAGACAGATCTCTCAGAACGCCTGCTCCTGTGGCTCCTCCTCCGATAACAATAACTTCCGTTTCGATTCTTTTCATTGCATAACCGTCATTTTCCAGGACTCGTTTCTTATTTAACAATAATAATCAGCAACATTTTCATAAAAAAAAGTCAAATAATTAATATTTCCTAATTATTAAACGCATTTAAATTCATTCAGGATTATAAGCCATTATATGTATTATTATTTTCTTGACTTTGAATTTTTTAACAATAAAAATACTAGAGTTGTTTCATAACTCATTTTATTGAGTAGGGAGCTGTCTCAAAAATGCTCATTGAGTGATTTTGCCGCTTACAGCGTCAAAAT
>JAFGSG010000116.1 GCA_016934735.1 Spirochaetota bacterium
CCCATTGATTTTTATAATGATCTTTACAAAAAGTAAATTTCCGGAATAAAGTCCCGCTGCTTTGGCGCTGGCTTTAAAATATACCTCCCGGAGAAAATACCTGAAAGCACCTATTCAAAAAACATCCGGTATATACAAAGCTTTTCCGGCAATGAAAGAAAATCAAATCCGATCGCCTGCTAACATTGCTGATCAGCCGCGCACCTTTTTGCATCGGCTGATTAGTAAAGTATTTCTGATATTCCGGCATATATGGACTAGTATCAACATTTATCTTTCTGTATCTTCTGATTGGAATAGAATTTGTGCATACAAGCTTATACTATCTGACTTTGTTATTCCGTTTTAACGTAATAACAAATACTACGTCTATTAGCAGAAGTCAACCAATATTTCCGCAGGAGCCATTTGACTGAGTTCTTCGAATGCCTTTTATGCAGTATTTTCCATAGCATTTTGTAGACATAGTAATCAACACGGCTGAAAGCTTTTTAATGCTACGATATGGCGGTGATAATCAGCCCAGGCTCTTAATATCCGGTTGAGTTTCTTTATCAGAGCCTTAATCTCTGCATGAAATCGGATCAAGGCATCACTTCTCTGCAGGGACGATGGAATTTTAATTACTTTTAGCGCAATGGAGGAATTATCCTGCAGGTCATTGGTGCGGTAAACGGAGCTCATTCTGCCGCTGCCCAATTTCTCTATAACTCTATATCTGCTTCCGATTACTTTTCCGATAAGATCCATAATTATACAACAGCGGTACGGCTTGATTATTAAAAATGAGAAGTATTACCCGCTGTCTTTATTATGTCAATCATTTCACTCGGTTAAGCAGTTAAGTGCCCTGAATCCAAATCCCGTTGGCTGTCCGGTTATCAGGTTGCCTTATAAAAAGGCAGCCTTTTTTGTTGTATATAACACCGCTGCCTGTCAAAAATCCGAATATATGATTAACTCCATAAGGCTTATATTTACATCCCCTCTATTGATTGCTGTATATTAACCAATATGTTAATTGTAAGTACACTGCAGAAAATTACCCTTCAAGTGCAGGTTCATAGATAACATAGCGGCCTTTACCCGAACGCTTTGCTTGATACATAGCGAGATCCGCTTTACGCAGCAGTGAATCAACGTCATCCTGATCAGGGATACTTATTGCAATACCGATACTGCCTCCGACTTTCAAAATGAGTTCACTTAATTTTACGGGAACAAATAAATTTTCCACAAGACGATCAAGCATAGGCTGCAGCTGTTGAATATCATGGATATTTTCAAAAAGAATTGTGAATTCGTCTCCGCCAAAACGCGCTGCAATGTCATTGCTTCTGATATACCGGCGTACTCTTTCCGCAATAGCACATAATGTCGTATCCCCTGTCAGATGACCATACTTGTCATTAATATATTTAAAATCATCAAGATCAAAAAATATAACCGCGACAGATGTATTTATTTTATTTGCGTGTAAAAGTGAAAAACGGACTCGATCCCTGAAATACGCGCGATTTGCCAGTCCGGTAAGCGGATCGCGAAAAGCAAGCTCAGTCAGATTCAGCTCAACCATTTTGCGCTCTGTAATATCATGGAATGTCGATACAATGCCTTCAACAGACGGATCGTTCAGCAGATTGGTTTGAATTACATCGAAATACCTCCATGCCTCTGCCTCGCCTGCTTGCATACGCACAATTCTGCTGATATTTTTACCGGGATTTTTCAATACATCTCTCATGAGCTCAACAGCTGTTTTATGATCATCCTGATGCACCCTTTCAAGAAGCGTATTGCCAACCAGTACTTTCGGCTCGCATCCCCATTGCGGAATTACCGAATTACTGATATACTTTATTGAACCATCCGCATTCAGGACTGCGATAATATCTGAAATATTATGAATCAGCGCTCTGAACCTATCCTGGCTTTCCATAAGAGATTTCTCTGCCTGCTTGCGCTCACGCAGCTCATCCTGTGCGATCTTATAATGATGAGCATTTTCCAGTGCAATCGAAACCTGTCCTGCGAAAAGCGACGCGACCTGTCTCGTCTCTTCAGTAAAATGAACTGCATTGACTCTGAACGCGTAAAGAAGGCATACCAGCCTGGACTCACGAAAGATCGGAGCGGCGAGCATGGACAAAAATGTTGATCCGGAAAAACTCACCGAAAAGGGACTATCTTCTGTATTGATAAGGCATTTTACATCACCTTTCAGTATTTCCGGATCATCACATAAATTTCTTGCAAAAGACAATATGTCAGAAGGGAGATTTTTAAAATCACAGTATTCTTTATCGAAAAAAAACCCAAAATTATCTATATTGCAGAAAAATGAGCCTGCATCCGCTCCTATTATCAGCGGAAATGTTTTTACGGCTTCCTCTCTGATAGTCATTTCATTTAAAAGACTGCCGATATCTCTGTTTTTGCTGATTATATGTTCCAGCTGATTTTTATGCTGAATCTGTTCAATGGCAAGAGCTATACGGTATGCCATAGCAGATAGAAGATTTACCTCTTCATCTGTAAAAGGCAGCGATTTACAGCGCGCCAGGATAAGCGCGCCTCTTGTTTCTTCACTTCCCCTTAGAGGAATCCAAACCGCTGTTTCAATCTTAAGCTTGCGGTATATTTTTTCGAGAAAGGCAATACCTTTTATCATTTCAGGCGTTACTATAACGCCTTTACTGATTAGCTTTGACATCATCAATGATTCAGGCATTGAAATCGTTTCAGGGATATACTCTTCCGGAATACCAACAAACGCAATCGGCCTGAAATGACCGGTTCCCGCGGTATCAATAAGAGCAGCAATGTCAGATGAGAATAATTCGGTGACAGTCGATAGTATATTATCCAGTAAAATATTGAAAGGCACTCTTTCATTCAGCGCCATGAGGAGTCTTGTTACCCGTGTGGTATCCCGAAGAGCGGATCTGGCAGCATTTAATGCTTCGTCACGGGCTTTTGTCAGCTTCCTGATTTCTGCTTTCAGGTCTTCCGGTTTAATATTGCTATATGACATTTCTCACAAAGCCAGTACTGTTAAAGTTGCGTTATGTGTTCCCAGAGTTCCAACTGTGCGCGCGAATTCCCCGCAGCAATACATGCCGCACACTGCTGCATTTCCAGCCGCAGCCTGAAGACGCTCAGCTTCTTCAGGAGTCCTGTCTTTCATTATTTTCGGACGCATGGCGCAGCTGAAAGCTAATATAACCCCTGTATCCGGGTTACCTGCGATTGCTTCATGCCCCACTTCCTCAACAACAGAGAGAATCGAATCTGCGGACCCTTCCATCACCTGTACCGCACTGCCGGGAGGAGGTACACATGCCTGGATCAGCAGGGATCCGTTCGGCTTTTTATTCCTTGCAACACGAATAATATTCGACCCATCCATCTGCATAATCCCGAAAGGATAATACATAGACGTATCCCAGAAATTTTCAGGAGTCAGCTGTCCCGGACTTATTCCGATTTGCTCTTCATAGGCAATAGCTGCAGGGCGTCCTCCCAATTCCATAATCTCAGTTCCTTCTGCCCGAGTCACAAGAAGCGGTACGCCGACCGGATTCCATCCATGGCGTGTTACTGCGTTAAGCGGTTTTTCAGAAGCAATCCACACAGCGACACCTCCCTGTTCAACAGATTTATCATTGTGAAATACAAATGTTTCCTTGAACTGCATCTCGTCGCTGGCAGCCCCGCCGACAATTGCGGTACCGGGTCCGGCGATTTTATACGCACCGTAGAATAGCTGCTGAAGATCGCCTGCAAGACAGTCTGCCATCAGTATCATTGCCGAATATGGTGATGGCCCGGCTTCAGCTTTGCTATTTCGGGCAATTTCCTGCCCGGCGCTATTAAGATCTCCCCGAATATGCGAGGCAGACGCGATCCCGAAGCGATAATCACCTGCTGTCAGCACTGTTACTGTTACTCCCGCACCGAAACCCATATAGCGTCCGCGAATTATTTCACCTGCAGTAGTTGATCCGGCCAGGGGTGTTGAACCGGTAACCAAACGCACCCCGGAAAGGAGCCGGTTCATATCGTAATGCGGCATTGTAAAGACAAGAACGAGCGCGGGTTTTTCACCATTTAATTCAGCAACTGCGGCTCCCGCAGCCTCTTTCCCGGCGTCATATGCATCCTTTAATCCGCTGGCCCCTAATCCTGCTTTTATTCTCATAATAATCTCCTTCCCTGTAAATTATTATTATAATTCCTAAATTTAAAGCAGCTAGCAATCTTTAATCTTTATAAAATAATTTTATCGAATTTTTCAGAAAAAGTCAATTTTTTATCAGGAGATTGCCAGTTCGCCTTATAACTAAATCTTAACAATCGTTCAGAAATACTAAACAACGCGGTTTATATAAAATATAGCAGAGTTAAACAGCCTGGAATTTTAAAATTTAGAGTTTATAAAATTATTTTCTTGTAAGTGTATCAAATGGGATGAGTCTGTTTTCGTGTTGACAAATCGTAATGAACAGAATGATTTTATCATGTTGAATAAATTTGTTATTGCCGCCAAACCGGACGAAAGAAGAGAGAAGACACAGATTAATCCCTAAAGCAAGTGCAATAAAAGCTATATCCGGAGGATGTTATTTTTTTTTCAAAAATTTCGTAATTATAAGATAACTCTAGTAATTATCAACAATAAGATCACCAATAGGTATTTTATTTATAAGCGAGTATGGCATACATTTGGATTGTACCAGGAAAGTACATTTTCCGATCAGGCTTTTTTCCTCAGAAAGAGAATCAAAATTACCGCCTCCTTTTGAAATTACCAGACCTGCTTTATCTACCAGGGATTTTACTTTTCCTGATACCTTTTTAAGAATTGTACCGGGAATCGGTTCTGATATGCCGTTATTAATTACTGATGTTACTTTATCCAAACTTACATACAACGCATCCTCAAGAGTAACGTCATTAAGCACTGGAATTGTTCTCGTAATAAAAACAATTTCCAAATCAAAAAAGTCCCTAATAGTTTCAATAAATAACTTATCAAAAACAACTTCTCCGCAATTATCTCCAAAGTAAACAACAGATTTCGCTTTCTTCAGTCTTTCTTTTAATAAATCCACCTGTTTCAGGTCAATTGAGCCCTTTTGAAGTTCTTTGATTATTTTCTTTGTCGGTATTTTTGTTGAGCTTGTCATTATATCAATTGAATTAGCTGAGATTGCGAATTTTAATGATTCAAAAAATGGATCAGGACTTTTGAAAATATATCCTTTTGCGTAAGGATAAATATTTAAAGCCGCGTCATTTTGTTCCTTTTTCATTTGTTTCAAGGGATCTTTTACACCTAAAATTTTTTCCATAATCAGCCAGACATCTCTTATAATTTCTGGAGAAGTAATATTCCAGTTGTTTTTACTGAAATAATCTAATTTTAATACTTCTTTAGTGAACTCAACAATTTGTGCTTCGTCTTTAACAGCAATACGGGCTATGTTCATCGACATTTTTAACGTGCATGGGATGCAATCGGGCCAAATAAGCATAATATAATTACCTTAAATATAATATTTTCATTTAAAATTAATCTCTTTTATAATTACCTGAGTTAGGCGAAAATTTAAGCTACGAGTTTCTCACCTTCTAATGGCCCGATCCAAGACGATCTATGCAATATAGATCTCCAACCTCAAGAACTTATCCACAATAATTATTGCCTGCTCGCATAATTATTTCAGTTATTAATATCATATTTAAAGGTTTCAATTCGATAATGCAACCATAATTTTTATAAGACATAAAGCTTTTTTCATTAATATTGGTCATTGAAAAATGTCTTGCAAAATCACTCATTTAATCCAGAATAAATGAATATCATTTATAGATTTTTATCATTAATAACTTAACATTTGTTCCGACCGGATACTCACTAGTGCTGGTCAAGTAAAGTTTTTCCAGTGACGTTTAGTACCTGTGAGATTTAGAAAGTTGATACCGAATACACGCAAGTACTGCTGAACAACTCGTTAAAATAGATACGTATAAATATAATTCAAATTAATTTTATTTTTGATTCACTTTATTAATTTCTTTTGTGTCTTAAGGAGAAAAGAATGCGAAAAATAATTGTATGCAACATAATGTCGCTGGATGGATTCTATGAAGGGCCTGGTAAAAATGTCATGGCGTTGTTTGATTACCGCAGGGTTGCATATCCATCTGATGAAAGCTTTGATAATTACAATGCTGAACGATTACGCTCTTCCGACACACTGCTGCTGGGAGAAACAACATTTAATATGTTTAAAAATTACTGGCCATTTGCCGCAGATGAACCCAGCGCCACGCCTGTCACAAAAGAAATCTCCAAACTCAATAATGCTATAGATAAAGTAGTCATATCGGACAGGCTTACTTCAGAAGAGATAAAACCATGACTGAACACAACAATTATTAAAGGGGCGGATTTGCATCAAAAAATTCATAAATTAAAACAAAAAAATGGCAGGGATATCCTCATATTCGGAAGCCGGACGCTATGGAATGATTTATTAATGAATAAACTGATCGATGAGCTGCACTTTATCATTGCTCCTGTTGGATTGGGCGAAGGTACGCCACTATTTATCGGTCAACCAAAAGTTACACTCCGGCTCATCGATAGTCATAATTGGGAAGGTTCAGGGAATGTACTTGTCAAGTATGCTGTTTCCTGGCCGAAAAATTAAATACAGAAATCCAATCATTTATAAACCGTATCCCCGACTTTTAACTTGCTGATACTTTTTTTATCAATAATCCTGCATCTGGCAATCGTCTGCATCGGGAAAGTGACTTCCATATTAATTTTGGTACCATCACACACGCTATACAATGTATCGCCGATATTTACCAGCCGGCCAATGACAACCGAGCTGACAATTATTTCATTGCCTGAAGCATCCACAGATTTGATCAGGCCTACAAGCTGTCCTTTATTCATTTTCTCTACTATTACAGGAGTCTGTTCTTTGTCTTCAGGAGCAGCACTATTCCGCAAATAAGGTTCTCTCAGCATTTGCATTGTCGAATATTCGAGTCCGCCATTTCCGTCAGCAGCCTGTAAATGCTGAGGATATATTTTTGCACCTCTTTTAAGTAAAAGCTGTATTATTGTATTATTATTTCTGCCATATATGTCATTGTTATAAATCGCAACATATAAAGCTGTGTTATATGGTTTATCTTCTTCGCAATATGGATTAATTTCTGCTCCGCTATCAAGTAAAAGTTTAACAATATCCAGATGCCCGTAACAACATGCCCACATTAAAGCTGAATAAGCATTATTATTATTGTTTTCATTAATATCTGCGCCCTTATCTATTAATACTTTGGTCATTTTATAATTTCCGTTGTAGACTGCCAGCATTAAAGGAGTGTATTTATATGTATTTTTATTTTCATTTATATCTGCGCCTTGACTCAATAATGCGTTTACTGTTGTTACATCATTCTTATTAACAGCTTTCATTAGAGGGCTATAAGAAAGGGTTGCGCAACTGCTTACAGATATGATAAAAAAGAGTACTACAATAAAAACTTTTGCAATCTTCATAATTATATCTCCAACTTTGTAGATACTACTTTTAAACTATTAACATTTACGCTATCAAATAATTATATAATTTATGCAAAAGTATAAAAATGATATAAAAATCGCAATTAATATTTATTAGTTTCGGTTTTTTAATAAATTATTTTAGTCTATAATACCATAATTCTAATAGGGTTTTCATATTATTCATACGTAATCATAATACATTAAGCTTAATCGGTACGGGTGCCGGTGCCCAGATGCCGACTATAATGACATTGAGCAGGAGATTTCTGAAGGAAGCCAATAGTCTGTGGTGATATGGATAGCAGCATAACCACCAAGGTTTCATTTTTCGTTCTACTAATCTTCTCTGCATATAGCGTCCATTTTTGTGGAAGATATATTAAAAAGATTGATGCCGCCTGAATTGCCGAAGAATTCGTTTAGCATGTCTGAAGTTGAAAACCCTCCCATCTCCTTGGCTTTAGGTTCATCTCTTACTCTTAGGTTATATTTCTTCGTAAAAGATGAGCCCTGACCTTACTCTACCTTTAGACCACTTGTAATCTAACTTTTCAGCAATTTTTTATCTTCATTGAGTATCATTTATTTTAATCTTTTTCAAGATTTTTCATTGTTACATTATCTTGACCATTTGATAATTATTTTTTTATGAGTAAAATACCTAAAGATAGATATTTTACAATTTTTTCTTTTTGAAATTGCCTTTGCATTCTCTTTTCTAATTATAATTTTGGACTAAAAAATAAATTTAGTTTATAGTACCTATTGTTAAGTATAGATTACTAATATTCATAATCTATCCAAAGCTCAAAATAATTAATATATCCTGAATCTCCAATCATTCTATCCTGAACGCTTAAATACCAAGTTTGATTTGGGGATATTCCATTATAAAAATTTATTACTCCTGAATATATTACATTATCGTCTGAACCTAAATCATTATAATGATAAATATAGTAATCATGCCAGCCTCCATCATAATATGTTAACCATATATCAAGATCGCCTGGATATGTATGTATGATTTCAAAATATAAAGTTATTTTTGTTATTATTGAACCAGACGGAGCTCCTGATAAATAAAGATCGCTTGTTGCAACTGCACCATTATCTTCAATAGGAATATCATATGGATTATAGTCATTAAGTGTTCCCGTATTGACTGCTACTGGGACTATAAGTTGATACCCAGTCTTATATGCTGTATTATTGTTTTCATTTGATTCTGAAACTGTACTTTCCGAATCTATAATCCAGCCTACATAGTATGTGCCAGCCGGAATAGTA